>JAFADM010000601.1 GCA_023424865.1 Bacillota bacterium
GTCAAGCTTTTTCTTTCATCATTCAAAAGCCTTTATTTATCTGCTTTTTCGTGGTTCAAGCCTTTCGTTTGACCGTTTCTCAACGGCGGCTTTATTATATTAACCCCTCCCCCTCCCTTTGTCAACAACTTATTACAAAAAAACGCAAGATATTTGCATATTTCTTTACCAGGCCATAAATTGGCTTAATTTACCCCAGGTTGACTTTATCTACGTTTATTATTAACATAGATTTAGACAATTAACCAAATCCTATATAATGGCTCGGTACACCAGAATACGAACTAATAGCTGTAGATAGATTACTATAAATATAAGATCTATATATGTCTATATATAATATAAGTAATTAAGTAGCATATATAGCTGATGTATCCCCAATCACCATTCCATCCGCACACAATCTTTAAGCTGCCACGTACCGAAGCCAGTTCCTTAAGTGAGGGTATGATGAAAAAATTCAAGGGTTTAGCTATAAAAAACAGCATCCTTCGGTTCTGGTTTTCCTACTCCATTGTCCTGCTATGTCCTCTTGTTCTCAGTATGCTGGGTTATCGTTCTGCATTCGCTATAATGGAAAGAGATATAAAAGAGACCCAATCGGCTATGATAAATCACAGTATCAGTATGATCGACAACCAGTTTAAGGCCTTAAATACCATTTCGCTTCAAATTGCCGGCAACTCTCAGATTTCAGCCCTGGCTGAAATCCGTTCCAGCCAGAATAAAAGTCTTTTTTGGGATGCCACTGAATCCATTGAATTCCTGTTTAAAACCCTTAACTATTCCTACAGCCATATTTATGACAATATCTATCTCTACCTTGGCAATACGGATTATATTGTAACCTCTTCGGCGCTGTACCAAGCTCCTTTTTATTATGAATCCATTCTTAACCGACACCCCGATAGCTTTGTCAATTGGAAGGATACCTTATTAAGTTCCTTTAAATATGCAAGCTATATTAAATACGACAATATGCATTTGTTTGTTCAGTCCATCCCTATCGCCTTTAACAAGCCTGTTATGGGTGCGGTTATTGCTACTTTGAATGAACGTGAGATAACCCGTTTTTTTGATTATGTTGAAACGGACAAGGGGGCTTATTTTTACATACAAACCCCCGATGGCACCGTTGTGGCCCATAACGCCCCGGCAGAGGTTTCCCTTCAATCCTTCAACAGCTATGCGCTTGAAGCCCGGGAGGGCGTCCTTTTTGAAAAGCGTGTGGACGATAATAAGATTATTGTGTATGCTACCTCCAATGTAAACAACTGGCGCTATACGCTGGTTCTGCCGGAGAAAATCACCATGCAGAAGCTTTTGAACCTCCAGAGGATGACCTGGTTTATCTTTTCAGCCGCACTTGTCATGGGCGCTCTCATTTCTCTCTATCTTTCCATTCGAAGCGGAAAGCCTTTAAATATGCTCTTAAATGAAATCAAAAAAGGGCTTTTAGAGACCGAATCACCTCCTGCCGATCTCAACAATTTAGAGAAAATGGGAATCACCGTTTCTGAAATCATATCTAAAAACAAGCTTTTAAAGGACGAGCTGGAAAAACAGCAGCCCCTTTTGCAAACCGCCTTTCTTCAAAAAATTATACGGGGAGAGTTTTCTACTGAAAAAGAGATGCAGGCTCTGGCCCAAAGAGCAAGCCTTAGTCTCTCTTCTTCCAAGTACTTACTGGTTGTATTTCGTATTTTCCCGAATCTATCCTACTATGATATGGACAATGATACCCTTGAAGAGGTCAATGTTATTTCACTACTCATACGAAATCAGCTAAAGGAGGCCTGGCTAAGCTCACCCTTTTTTCACGAAGCGGACCATTTGACTACCGCAGTAATTCTGGGAATGGATACGGGGAATGTTGCACAGGCCTATAAGCTGGTTAAGACCATTCATGAGGGAGTGTACAACGATTACCGGATTATTCCGCAGTGGGGTATCAGTAAACTATGTGATGCACCGCTTAAGCTGTGGCGGGCTTATGAACAGGCGAAAATCGCCATGAATGCCGTAGTTCCGGGAGAGGCGTCAAAGAGCATTATTATTTATGACAGCATTGAAGCCTCTGCCACAGCTTCCGGTTATTACTATCCGGAGGAGTTCGAACAGCGTTTAATCAGCTTTACCCGAACAGGTGACAAGGAAAATCAGGCTCAGCTCATTCGAATGCTTGAAAAGGAGAACTTTGAAAAGCGGAGCCTCACTCCTGAAATGATAAAGCAGTTTTATCACAGGCTTTATAAATCACTTCATCTTCTCATGGAGAATCTGCCCGAAGGTGAAACGGCTGCCGCTATGCCGCTTCCTGTGAAGGAAACAGAGGAGATCCCCGATATGTCCACGGTAAAAGGGCTTTTTGAAAGCATAGGCGAGCGTTTTACCGAAACGAAGCAAAACCGTCAAACCAAGCTTATTAATAAAATAATTCAATTTATTGATAAAGAATACACCGACCCCAATCTGTGCCTGGCTATGGTTGCGGCAAAATTCAGCA
>JAFADM010000033.1 GCA_023424865.1 Bacillota bacterium
GCGGACTTGCTCAGAAGAGTGTACTGGATACGCTGAGAGAAGAGGGAGAAGAGGTTGAGCTGGACAGCATTTTGAAGGAAGGCGCCTTCGGCATTCGCTGTGTGGAATCCGGCGGACCGGAGCCCGGTGTGGGATGTGCCGGAAGAGGTATCATCACCTCCATTAACATGCTTGAACAATTAGGCGCATATACGGAAGATTTGGACTATGTTTTCTACGACGTTCTGGGTGACGTTGTCTGTGGAGGCTTCGCCATGCCGATTCGTGAAGGCAAGGCCCAGGAAATCTACATAGTTGCCAGCGGCGAAATGATGGCCCTTTATGCGGCAAACAATATTTGCAAGGGTGTTCAGAAATACGCCAACACCGGCGGAACCCGTCTTGGCGGCATCATTTGCAACAGCCGTAAGGTTGACGGCGAAAGAGAGCTTCTTGAAGCCTTTGCCAAGGAACTGGGAAGCCAGCTCATCTATTTTGTTCCCCGGGATAATCAGGTTCAGAGAGCGGAAATCAATCGTAAAACGGTTATTGACTTCTCTCCGGAAGCAACTCAGGCAGACGCCTACAGAGGACTTGCAAGAGCCGTGGACAGCAATGACATGTTCGTCGTACCCAAGCCCATGCCCCAGGACAGGCTGGAATCCATTCTCATGGAGCATGGCCTCATGGATATTTAAGCCGGTTTGTATAAACTAGGTTACTGTCAATATTTGAATGTGCGGAGGATGTCATTATGATAATGATTCGTGCCATCATCAGACCTGAAAAGGTAGGTCTGGTCTTATCCGAACTCAGTGATGCAGGCTTTCCTGCGGTTACTAAAATGGATGTTATGGGTCGCGGTAAGCAAAGAGGCGTAAAGGTCGGGGATGTCTATTACGATGAAATTCCCAAAGAAATGCTTATGATCGTCGTTAACGATACGGAAAAGGACGATGTCATCAATATCATTGTTAAAAACTCCAAAACAGGCCAAAAAGGTGCCTTCGGCGACGGTAAGATTTTTGTTTCTCCGGTTGAGGAGGTTTACACCATCAGCTCCGGAACAAAAGGTCTGTAAGGAGGAAGTGCCATGAAAGAGGTTATGGCGGTCATCCGAATGGAGATGATCAATAAAACCAAGGATGCCCTTTTAAAAGAAGGATTCTCCAGTCTCAATTGCAGAAAGGTGCTGGGCAGAGGCAAGAAAAAGGTGGACTTTACCGTTATTGAAAATTTGATAGCCGGGGGAATTGAAAACAGTCCCCCAAAGGTTGCAGAAGCGCTGTCCGAAGGCCACCGCCTCATTCCCAAGAGGGTTTTATCCTTGATTGTAAAGGACGAGGAAGTGGAGAAGGTCGTAAAAACACTTATTGATATTAACAGCAAGGGCAAGCAGGGCGATGGAAAAATATTCATTATGCCTGTCAGCGATGCCATTCGTGTAAGAACAGGCGAAACCGGCCTGGACGCTATTTAGAAAAGAGGTGAGCTTTGTGAACAAACAACGTATAGAAAAAATGCTGGAGAAATATCCTGCCGCGGTCTTTAAAGGCAGAAAAGAGCATGTGCTTGTTAAAACAGCCACTCTTGATCAGCCACAGACCATTACGGCCAACACAAGAACCATCCCCGGCATTATGACCAACAGAGGCTGCTGCTATGCCGGCTGTAAGGCGGTTGTATTGGCACCTTTAAAGGATGCGGTCACTTTAACCCACGGACCTATCGGCTGCGGCTTTTATTCCTGGGGCACCCGGAGAAACAAAAGCAAGCCTGAAGACGGTGGTTTGAACCTTATTAACTATTGCTTCTCAACAGATCTTCAGGAGCAGGACATTGTATTCGGCGGTGAAAAGAAGCTCCGTCAGGCCATTAGCGAGGCTGTGGATATATTCAAGCCTAAAACCGTATTTATATGCTCCACTTGTCCCGTAGGACTCATCGGTGATGACATCAATGCAGTGGCAGCCTGGGCGCAGCAGGAATTCGGCATCTCAGTTCTGGCTTTCAGCTGTGAGGGCTATAAGGGCGTAAGCCAGTCCGGCGGACACCATATTGCCAACAACGGCCTTATCAGGCATGTTATCGGCACCGGCGAAAAAGCTGTGGGAAAATATTCCATTAATCTTCTGGGTGAGTACAACATTGGCGGAGACGGCTGGGAGCTTGAAAGAGTATTGAAAAAAATCGGCTATGACATTGTTTCCATTATGACGGGGGATGGCTCTGTGGATAAGCTGAGAAATGCCCATAAGGCGGATCTCAATGTCATCCAGTGCTACCGCTCCATCAACTACATCGGTGAAATGATGAAGGCTAAATACGGAACCGACTGGATAAAGGTGAATTTCATCGGAGTAAAGAGCACGGCAAAGGCACTTAGAGACATTGCCAAATACTTCAATGATCCGGATCTTACAGCAAGAACGGAAGCGGTTATTGCCGAAGAGCTGGAGGAGGTTCTGCCTCTTATGGAAGCCTACAAAAAGAAATGCAAGGGCAAAAAGGCCGCCCTGTTTGTTGGCGGATCCCGCTCCCATCACTATCAGTCTCTTTTAAAGGATCTGGGGGTGGAGGTTCTCATGGCCGGGCATGAATTTGCTCACAGAGACGACTACGAGGGCTATGAGGTGATTCCCACCATCAAGGTGGATGCGGACAGCAAGAACATTGAAAACCTTGAGCTGCAGCCTGATCAGAAAAATTACAGACTATTGCTTTCCAAGGAACGTTTCGAAGAGCTTAAGAAGGAAATTCCTTTGAATGACTATCCCGGACTTATGAAGGACATGAATGAAAACACAGTGGTAGTGGATGACCTTAACCACTACGAAACCGAGGAGCTTCTTAAGATCTTAAAGCCCGATATCTTCCTATCAGGTATAAAGGACAAGTATGTGGCCCATAAGTTCGGCGTGTTTTCCAAGCAGCTCCACTCCTACGACTACAGCGGACCTTATGCCGGGTTCAAAGGTGCGGTGAATTTCGCAAGGGATATTACCATGGGTATGACAACTCCGTCATGGAAGCTTGTTACTCCGCCCTGGAAGACCCGGCCTACCCTTGAAGGAGGTTATGCACAATGTTAGACCATACACCAAAGGAATACTCCAAAAGAAGCGCTCTGGTCATTAATCCGGCCAAGACCTGCCAGCCTGTGGGCGCCATGTATGCGGCTCTGGGCATTCACAGGTGCCTGCCCCACAGCCATGGCTCCCAGGGATGCTGCGCTTACCACAGAAAGCATCTGACACGTAACTTCCGTGACCCTGTGGCGGCATCCACCAGTTCCTTTACGGAAGGTGCTGCGGTGTTCGGCGGCGGAACCAACCTGAAAACCGCTGTCAAAAATGTTTTCGCCATTTATGATCCGGATATTATCGCCGTTCACACCACCTGCCTTTCGGAAACCATCGGCGATGATCTTCCAACTTTTATAAGCCAGTCCCAGGTGCCGGAAGGCAAGCTTGTTATTCATGCCAATACTCCCAGCTATGTGGGTTCCCATGTCACGGGCTTTTCCAATATGGTTAAGGGCATGGTAAAATACCTTTCCGCATCCAATGGAACTGAAAACGGCAAGGTTAACATTATACCCGGCTTTGTCAATCCCGGCGACATGCGGGAAATTAAGAGGATGCTTAAGGAAATGGGAGTAGAAAACATTATGTTCCCTGATACCAGTGGGGTAATGGACGCTCCCATGACAGGCAAATACGAGATGTATCCTGCCGGAGGCACCACCCTGCCCGAGCTTACGGACACCGGCAATTCCAAAGCAACTCTGGCCCTGGGAAGCTTTTCTTCCGCTGACGGCGCCTATACCCTTGAAAAGAAGTGCAAGGTGCCTGCAAAGGTTCTTAAAATGCCTTTGGGTATAAAAGCCACCGATGAATTCCTTATGGCTGTTTCGGATATCACCGGAAAGGAAATACCTTATTCCCTTGAAGAGGAAAGAGGCCAGGTTGTGGATGTAATGGTGGATTGCCATTACCACTATCATGGCAAAAAGGCTGCCATTTTCGGAGATCCGGATCTGGTTATCGCCCTCACTGAATTTGCTCTGAGCCTTGGAATGGTACCCGTTCACGTACTTACGGGAACCCCCGGCGATGCTTTTGAAAAGGAAGTCAAGTCCATGCTGGCTGAAGAGGGCGTTAAAGCCAATGTCAAGAGTGGCGGAGACCTCTTTACCCTCCATCAGTGGATTAAGGATGAGCCTGTGGATCTAATCCTGGGCACGACCTATGGCAAATACATCGCCAGAGCCGAGGATGTTCCCCTTGTAAGAATCGGCTTCCCAATACTGGATCGCTCCGTTCATTCTTATATGCCTGTTGTGGGTTACAAAGGCGCTATGCGCATCATTGAAATGATCAGCAACACCCTGCTTGACAAGCAGGACAGGGAGTGCAAGGACGAGGATCTGGAGCTTATTATGTAAGAAACTCTCGCAAAACTGCCTGCAGCAAGGCTATCCAGAGCGGGCTAAAGCCCGCAACCCGATTGGGGAGAAGCACCAATAAAAATTCTTGTTTTTTATTGATGTTTATCAGCGAGAAGGTACTAAAGTCCGCTCCCGCTTGATGTTTGGCGGGACGGACAAGGAGCTTTGTTTGTTAAGGATTTCTGGAGGACGGAGGGACAATTATGGCACTAAACGCATCCGAAGGCATTCTTGAGGAAAGAAAGGCCTTTATCATACATACATCCAAAGCCGCAAGCCAGGCCATCTCCTGTGAAAAGGACAGTGTGGCCGGCTCCGTCAGCCAGAGAGCCTGTGTTTATTGCGGGGCCCGGGTTGTTTTAAATCCCATTACCGACGCAGGGCATATTGTTCACGGACCTATCGGCTGCGCAAGCTATACCTGGGATATACGGGGAAGCTTAAGCAGCGGGCCGGAGCTTTACCGCAACAGCTTTTCCACCGATTTGAGAGAGGCCGACGTCATCTTTGGCGGCGAAAAGAAGCTTTCAGGAGCTATTGACGAAATTGTGGAAAAACATAGGCCGGGTGTTGTTTTCGTATACGCTACCTGCATTGTGGGAGTTATTGGAGATGATATTCAGGCCGTATGTAAAAAGGCGGAGGAAAAGCATGGCATTCGGGTTATTCCTGTTCAGTCAAGCGGCTTTACAGGCAATAAATCCATGGGCTACAAGGCTGCCTGCAAAGCGCTTTTGGACCTTATGGGCTACAATCCGCCCAGGATGGAAAAGGATAAGCGCACTGTCAATATTTTGGGCGACTTCAATCTTGCCGGTGAAATGTGGATTATAAAGGATTATATTGAGCAGTTGGGCCTTAAGGTGGTTGCTCAGATTACCGGGGACGCCAGGAGCGAGGATATAAAAAAGGCACCGACAGCAGCTTTTAACGTGGTACAGTGTGCCGGCTCCATGACCTTCCTTGCCAAGCGTATGGAAGAGCTTTACGGCATCCCCTTTGCAAAAATCAGCTTTTTTGGCCTGGAGGACATTAAAGAATCTCTCTTAACCATTGCAAAAGCCACGGGAGACGAAGCTGTCGAGCAACGGGCAAGACAGCTTGTCGAAAATGAGGAGGCTCGTATACAGCCTGAGCTTACAGCCTACAGAAAACGCCTTGAAGGCAGACGGGCAGCCATCTATGTGGGTGGCGGCTTCAAGGCTATTTCCCTCATTAAGCAGTTTCGTGAGCTGGGGATGCGCACCGTGATGGTGGGCACCCAGACCGGACGGCCCGAGGAATATGAGGTTATCCGTGAAATCGCAGATGAAAATACGGTGATTCTTGACGATACCAACCCTGCCGAGCTGGAACGGTTTATCAAGCAGCAGGGGGCCGATATTCTGGTGGGGGGCGTTAAGGAAAGGCCCCTGGCCTATAAGCTGGGCATCGCCTTTTGCGATCACAATCATGAACGCAAGCATCCCCTTTGCGGCTTTGAAGGGGCAGTCAATTTCGCCAGGGAAATCGACCTTACCATCAACAGCCCGGTATGGAAGTACGTCTGATTCATTCTTTGAAAGACGTAGGCTCCAGAGATCAATTGAGCCAAATTGCAGAATAAAAACTCATCTGTTCGATCAAGTCATGAAGGGAGAAACGGCATATGGCAAAAAGAAATTATGTCAACTTAAACGCAAATCCATGCAAAATGTGCATGCCGATGGGCGCTGTCATGGCATTTAAAGGCATAGAAAACAGCATGGTCATCCTTCATGGCTCCCAGGGATGCAGTACCTATATCCGCAGGCATATGGCGGGCCATTACAATGAACCCATTGACGTTGCTTCTTCCTCCATTACCGAAAACGGTACGGTTTTCGGAGGAGAGAAAAACTTAAGAAGCGGTCTTCAAAATATGATAAAGCTGTATTCTCCAAGTATTATCGGTGTTGCCACCACCTGTCTTGCGGAGACCATCGGCGAGGATATTGAACGGATGTGCCGAAAGTTTTCCGAAGAGAGCAATGTGGGAGAGGTTAAAATTGTTACGGTTTCCACTCCCGGCTATGGCGGAACCCAATTTGAGGGCTATCATATGGCTCTGAAAAGTATGGTGAAATCCCTTGCGGGACACTGTGCGCCCCACAATAAAATCAATGTGGTCACCAGCTGCTTAAGTCCCGGGGATACCCGGCTTTTAAAAAGAATACTGGATCTTTTCGATCTTGAATATATCCTTCTGCCCGATGTTTCCGAGACCCTGGACGCTCCCTACAAAAAGGAATACAACCGCATGGCCGAGGGCGGAACCAGGGTGTCGGACATCGCGTCCATGGCAGGCTCAAGAGCTACTATTGAGCTGGGAATTACTCAGGAGGAGGTTTCTTCCTGCGGTGATTACTTGAATAAAACCTATGGTGTTCCTCTTTTTCAATGTCCCCTGCCGGTGGGCATTGAAAATACGGATCGTCTTTTAGACATTCTGTCGGAGGTGTCCGGAAAGCCTGTACCCGAGGCTCTTAAAAAGGAAAGGGGCCGCTATCTGGATGCCATGATCGACTCCCATAAATACAATGGTGAGGGCCGGGCAGCTATTTTCGGTGAGCCTGAAACCGTTTATTCCATCGCCAAGCTTTGCTTTGAAAATGGGATAAAGCCTGTGGTTGTGAGTACCGGATCGGTCAATGAGAAGCTCAGCGGCATCGTTGATGAGGCGGAGGGAGAAAAGCCTCTTATTACCGATGATACGGATTTTGAGACACTTGAAGGGCATGTGGCTGAAAAAAAGGCCAATGTGCTTATCGGCAATTCCGACGGCAAGGTCTTAACGGAGCGGCTGGGAATTCCTCTTGTTCGGGTGGGCTTTCCCATTCATGACCGTATTGGAGGCCAGCGCCTCACAACGCTTTTTTATGAAGGCTCTTTAAGGTTAATGGATGAAATTACCAATACCTTGCTTGAAAATAAATATACAGGATACCGTAAAAACATGTATGACAAATATTTTAAGGAAGAGGCCGCAGGCAAAGCGGAAGCTTCGGAAGAGACCCGGTCCCAGTCAGATAACGGGCCTCAGGAAATAGCCCTGTCTCAGGAAATAACCATTGAACAGAGAACCAAGGAGCACCCCTGCTTTGGTAAAGGTGCCTGTCATAACGCCAGGATGCATTTGCCTGTGGCGCCCCTTTGCAACATATCCTGCAATTACTGCAACCGACGCTTTGACTGTGTTAATGAGAGCCGACCGGGGGTGACCAGTGAAATTCTGTCCCCTGTGCAAGCTGCTGAGAAGTTCCGGCTTGTCAAAAGCAAGGTACCCAACCTGAAGGTGGTTGGTATAGCCGGCCCCGGAGACGCTCTTGCCAATATTGAAAATACAAAGGAATCCCTCCGGCTTATCCGGGAGATTGATCCCGAAGTGACCTTCTGCCTTTCCACCAATGGCCTGATGCTTCCCTATCATGCTTATGAGCTTATGGATCTGGGAGTCACCCATTTTACGGTTACGGTTAACGCCATTGATACGGCTATTCTGTCCCGGATATACAAGTACATCAATTTCATGGGGCTGCGCCTTACCGGTGAGGAAGGCTGCAAAATCCTTCTGGAAAACCAGCTGGCCGGTATACGCATGCTTACGGCCCGGGGAGCTGTGGTGAAGGTAAACACCGTCATGATTAAGGGTGTTAACGACCAGCACATCGAAGAGGTTGTGAAAGCGGTTAAAGCCTGTGGGGCTCAGCTCAGCAACATTATGCCCCTCATTCCGGCCAAAGGCAGCCGATTTGAAAATTATCCCCAGACCAGCCAGATTGAGCTTCGGGAGATGCGGAAGAAATGCGGTGAATCTATGGAGCAAATGCTGCATTGCAGACAGTGCAGAGCCGATGCCATCGGTACTTTGGATAAGGATGTTTCCCTTGAATTCAGCGGGTGTCCGTCGCAAAAAGGCGAAACGGCTCCGTCCAAAGGGTCTGTCCCGGAGGTGGGCAGGGAAAAGCCTGTTGCGGGAATCGTGCTTTCGGAGGATGAAAAGCCCTATTTCTGGAGGTTTGCAGTATCCTCAAAAACGGGAATGCTGGTGGATCAGCATTTCGGCCACTCCCAGGAATTCTATATTTATGAAGCGGATCCGGCAGGAATACGGTTTGTGGAAAAAAGGCCGGTCTCCAGGTATTGCAATGGGGGAGAGGAATGTGAAGAGGAAGGCAATAAAATTGATAAAATGCTCAAGGTTATAGGGGACTGTCATATGGTCATCACCTTGAGAATTGGCTATAATCCTTCTCAGACCCTGGTTCAGAAGGGGATTTCAGTTATTACCACCTGTGGCCGGATAGAGGATTGCCTCAAAGAGGCCCTGGATAGTTTGAATAAAAATCAAAAAGCGGAGGTTGATATTTATGCTCAAACCTAAGTACCATGTGTTTGTCTGTTCAAGTTCCAGGATTAATGGTCAGCAAAAAGGGTATTGTTTTTCTAAGGAGTCTGTGGACATTATTCAGAATTTTATGGAGTCTGTGGAAGAGCAGGGCCTCACCGACGAAGTGATGATAACCAATACGGGATGTCTTGGCATTTGCAACAAGGGCCCCATCGTTATCGTCTACCCGGAAGGCACCTGGTATCAGGAGGTATCGCCGGATGACGTTTCTGAGATTGTGGAATCCCACTTTCAAAACGGTGAGGTGGTAGAACGGCTGTTAATCAAATAAAGCGGCTGACTGTTCCGGATGCCTTCCTGAAAACAAGGAGGACGTATGGCAATTAAATTGAAGTCCGGAAAAATCATTGAAATTATTGATTCCTCATTGCCTGAAATCTACGCTATGACTCCTCATGGCGATAGGTTTCAGGCTTTATGCTTTTTAAAGCTGCTCCAAAAGCTGGGCGCAGACTGCTTTGAGGTAAATGTTAAGGTTTTTAAGGAGCTGGGAAGCTTTGCTGCCGGTATAAAAACCCTGTTTCGCATACAGGATCCGGGGGACGTGGAGGTCTTTTTAGCGTCTGAGGCTCAGGAATGCATTCTTCGTGCCTCCGTGCTGACCGAACCGCTATTTGACAGTCTCTTTTGGGCCCGGAGAAAAATCACTCTGGAAATACCCTGTCCCGGCGGTATCCTGGAGGGAGAAAGCAGGCTGGGAAGACTTCCTCTTGATAAGGTTCATTGCCTCAGGCTTTCGGGGGTCAGCTGCCTTAAAGAGCTGGACAGTATGGAAAAGCTTCTTATAAAGGCCAGGACATTGGTGCCTAAAGTGGAGGTGGTCGCCTCTGACAGGCTCTATATGGCCGGTTCCATTGCCCTTGAAGCCTGTATGAACGGCGTTGACAGAGTGGGGGTTACCTTTGGCGGCTATGGCCAGGCAGGGGGTTATGCCCCGCTGGAAGAGCTTTTAGTAAGTCTTATTGTTCTCGGCGAGACAGAGGGGGAATGTTCTTTAGAGGAGCTGCCCTCTATGGTTAAGCTTTATAAAAGCCTGTCCGGTTATACCATAAGCTCTAAAAAACCCGTTATAGGGTCCCGGATTTTCCGTGTGGAATCGGGAATTCATACCGATGGCATCCATAAAAGCCCCGAAACCTATGAGCCCTTCAGCCCTGAAATGGTGGGACTGTCCAGGGAATTGGTTCTGGGCAAGCATTCCGGCAGCCGGACGATTATAATGAAGCTGGCTGAAAGAGGCATTGCATGCAGCCGGGAGGAGGCGGAGTCCATTCTTGCCCTGGTGCGGAGCTTGAGTATTGAATATGGAAGAGAGCTTTCCGACGATGAACTGGAAGCACTCTATCGAAAGCTTTCGGGAGAGGAGGTGCTGGAAAGCCATGTATGAAGCAGTAATTCCAGAGATACGGATTATCGATACCACCCTGAGAGACGGCGAGCAGAGCGCGGGAGTGGCTCTGGGGGAAAAGGAAAAAACAGAGGTTGCACGGATTATTGACAGCATGGGGGTTTACCAGATTGAGGCCGGCATACCTGCCATGGGCGGGGCGGAGAAGCGAAGCATACAGCGGATTGCGCTTATGGGCTTAAAGAGCCGCATTTCTGCCTGGAACCGGTTGAATGTGGGAGATATTGACGCATCTATGGAATGCGGTGAGGTTGTTGTCCATATCTCCGTGCCATCCTCGGATTTGCAGATTAAAAGGAAGCTCAACAAGGACAGGACCTGGGTGCTGGATATGACCCGGCGCTGTGTGGAAAGAGCCAGAGAAAAGGATTTTGAAGTGTCCCTGGGGTTGGAAGACGCATCCCGGGCAGATCCTGCCTATTTAAGAGAAATATGCGTTCTGGCGGCCTCTATGGGAGTAAAGCTTGTAAGGTATGCCGACACGGTGGGACATCTTCATCGCAGCAAAATATTCAAAGAGCTTGGTCCGTTAAAGGACGGATTGCCTCTGGATTTGGAGATACACGCACATAACGATTTGGGCATGGCGGTATCCAATTCGATGGCGGCAGTACAGGCGGGAGCGGTTTATGTGGATACCACGGTGGGTGGAATAGGCGAAAGAACGGGAAATTGCCATTTCCTTAATTTTGTCCGGGCTGCCCGTTGCTGTCTTGACGCCTTTAAGGACTGGGATCTTCAAAAGCTGGCCTTTTCAGAGCAGCTGGTCCTAAAGAAAATGAGACTCAGGCATATGTGATGCCTGAGTCTCATTTTTGTCGGCCCCGGGCGTGTATCTCCCGGGAACTTTTGATAAGTTTAATCGTCAATGCCAAGGATGACAGAAGAGGCTTTGACAAAGGTATATACCTCGGAGCCAACCTTGATTTTAAGATCCTTTAAAGCGGCCATGGAAATGGTTGACGTCATTTTTTTTCCATCTCCGATATCCACAACAACCCTGGCGCTGACTGCGCCTTCATCCACTTCGATGACTTTTCCCTTAAATTGATTACGTGCACTTAATTTCATAAATATCAACCTCCTGAAGGCTAAGAATAGGTTTCATTTCAGCTTCTTGTGTATTTTGTTTACTTAGTATGTTCTGTTGTAAATTCAATTTGCTGTTACATTGTCGGAAGTTGTACTTTGAGTTGTACTTTACTAAGCTCAATTTACCC
>JAFADM010000045.1 GCA_023424865.1 Bacillota bacterium
AGCCCCAATGGACGGATAAAATTGTTAAAAACCCGGACTATAACTTTCTTTCCATGCGGTATGTCAGTGTTGCCAACGGCCTTCCCGGAGTTTATGAACGCAAGGCACAGCTGGTTGAGGAGCAGTCTATTGCCGATGATGCCCTTTACCGGAGCCAAGGAGACAACAGCTACCGCATCAGCAGCAATGTTTCCCTCACCGAGGAGGAAAATGAGGTTTATGCGGCCTATATGTCCGACATTCTTACCTATGTGCAGGAAAAATGCCTGAGGTACATTTTGGGAGCCGAATCCCTGGATACCTTTGACGATATGGTGGAGCAGGTGAAGTCAATGAATATCGACAAGGTTGTTGAGGTTTATCAGAACGCACTTGACAGGTATAACGCACGGTAAGCGCAGAGTAAATAAGAAGCACATAAACGCCCCCAAATTCCGTGATAGGGTTGGCCCCTATCACGGGTTTATCTGAGGTGAATGAATGAAAGCGCTGATTTTAAACTATAAAAAGCACAGAGTGCTGTACTGGCTGTGTCTGCCCATCATGCTGTATTTCCTTATTTTTAGCTATATCCCCATGGGAGGCCTGGTAATGGCCTTTCAGAATTTTAAAATAGCTAAAGGCTTTTTGGGAAGCAGCTTTGTAGGCCTTGACCACTTTATTAAATTTTTCACAAGCCCTTATTTTTCAAGAGTCATAACCAACACCCTGTTTTTAAGCGGGTATGATTTGCTGTTTGCATTTCCCGCGCCTGTTGCACTGGCATTTCTTTTGAATGAGGTTAAGAACCAGGTCTTTAAAAAAACGGTACAAACCGTTACCTATATGCCTTATTTTATTTCCATGGTTGTCATATGCAGCCTCATTAAAAGCTTTACAAGCTCCGACGGCATCATTACACTGCTTGTCAATTCTATCGGAGGAAATTATAACAGCCTCATTGCCGCACCGGAAGCCTTTCGCAGTATATTTATCGTCAGCAACATCTGGCAGAGCGTCGGCTTTAACAGCATAATCTATCTGGCTGCTCTTTCCAGTGTTGATCAGGAGCTGTACGAGGCGGCCAGGATTGACGGAGCAGGCTATGCACGCCAGTGGCTACACATTACCCTGCCTGGAATATTGCCGACGATTATCATTATGCTTATTCTACGCATTGGGCAAATCATGAATGTCAATTTTGAGAAGGTTATTCTGCTTTACAGTACCTCCACCTATGAAACGGCCGACGTCATATCGTCCTATGTTTACCGGGTGGGGCTTTTGAAAAGCGAATATTCCTATGCTGCGGCGGTAGGGTTGTTTAATTCCGTTATTGGCTTCGCTTTAATTATCGCAGCCAACACGCTGAGCAAAAAATACTCCGAAACCAGCTTGTTTTAAGGGGGGGCTTCGATGAAAATCAAAGATAGCGGCAGCAGGAAAATTTTTCTTGTTTTTGTTCATGTTGTTCTTGCATTAACCGCCCTGGCCTGTGTGGCCCCGGTAATTCATACCTTCGCAGCATCTTTCTCGGATCCGGTGGCACTTACCTCCAGCAGGAGCATGCTGCTCTGGCCTGTGGGGACCCCCACGCTAAAGGGCTACGAAATTGTTCTGAGCAACAAATCCATCTGGACAGGGTACGCCAATACCCTTTACTATGTGGTTGCAGGTACGGCAGTGGGGATTTTTGCAACCATTCTTGCAGCTTATGTTTTTTCCCGCAAGTATTTCCTTCCCGGCAACCTGTGCATGCTCATTATCTCCTTTACCATGCTGTTTAACGGGGGCCTTATACCCAATTACATACTCATGACAAAGCTGGAGCTTATAAACACACGCATGGTGCTTATTCTGCCAATGGCCATCAACGTGTTTAACCTGATTGTGCTCCGTACGGCGTTTCAGGCCATTCCTGAGTCACTTGAGGAAGCAGCCAGGCTGGACGGCGCCGGGGACATGTATTTTCTTTTTCGCATTGTTGTACCTCTTTCGAAGGCGACCATCTCCGTCATCATTTTATTTATAGCCGTTTTCAACTGGAATTCCTGGTTTGCCTCTTCCATTTATCAGAACAAGCGGAATCTTTATCCGCTGCAAATTGTACTCAGGGAGATTCTCCTTCAGGGAAACGCAAGCCTCACTGGCGTAACGTCAGATATTGCCTCAACCTATTCCCTCTACAACACCCTTACCCAGTATTGTACCATTGTGGTTTCCATTGTCCCTATACTGTGTGTTTATCCGTTTTTGCAAAAGCATTTTGCCAAAGGCGTCATGATAGGGGCTATTAAGGGATAGAAAAGGAACAGCAAAGAAATGAAGAATAGATTGGTGAAAAACAATGGCGTCTAAGGAAAAAGCAAAAACTCCGGAAGCGGCAGCCCATAAAACGCTTTGGAACAGCCAGTATTGCATTTTAGTTATTATTAACCTCATGATTTCCCTCACGGTTTACATGACCAATACCTTTATGTCGCAGCACCTTGCAGCTCTTGACATTAATGCCGCGCTGAGCGGCACCATACTCGGCGTTATGTCCATAGCCTCCATGCTTATCCGCCCGGTAAGCGGCTGGCTCTGTGACCGTTTTAACCGAAAGCTGCTCCTGGTTTTATGCAACGGAGTGATTGCGGCGGTGCTTCTTGGCTACGGCCTTGCCGGGACTGCGCTGGCCTTTTATGTGCTTCGCGGGTTCCATGGTATTGCATTTGGCTTGACGACCACCATTACAATGGCTTTCATTATGGATTATATACCAAAGGATCGGGTAGGCGAGGGAATGGGGTACTTTGGCCTTGGGCAGTCTGTGGCCGCAGCTGTTGGGCCGTGGATGGGATTGGCCCTGGCTGCACGCTATGGCGGGGCAGTCACCTTCTTTGCAGCCTCCGCCGCAGTATTGGCGGGAGCAGGCTTTGCCTGTGCCCTCCGGATAAACCCAGGGCACGCAGATCTGCAAAAGAGCAAAATCGGGAAGAGCAGCCTTCAGTTAAATCGCTTTATCACAGCAGAAGCTTTGCCCTATGCCGTTGTTACCATTGCCCTTTCGGCGGCTAACGGCATTGAAACAAGCTATATCGCAAGCTATGCGGATACCATGGGTATAGAGAGCATCGGCTGGTATTTTACTCTCAGTGCGGCCACCCTTTTTGGCGCCCGGCTGCTTCTTGGAAAACTAACGGATAAAAAAGGCTTTGTATGGGTTCTTTTACCGGGTACCCTTCTCATTGCAGCCGCTCTAGTGCTTCTAAGCCTGATCCGTCCGGAAAATGCCCTTCTTCTGTTTGCAGCGGCTGCCGTTATAAAGGCCTGCGGCGTGGGTGCCCTTCAGCCCGGAATACAGGCCATGTGTGTGCAGTCGGTGCCTGCACAGCGCAGGGGTGCGGCATCCAGCACCTACTATATCGGTACCGATCTGGGACAGGGAATGTCCACTATGGCTGCGGGGCGCATGATCTCTGAAATGGGCTATGCTCCCATGTTTCGTCTTTTCACTCTTCCTCTGCTCCTGGTTGTGGGAATTTTTATGGCAACAGCGGCACTAATAAAAAAAGAATAAAATAATGTGAGGTGTTGATATCCATGCTCAAAGAAATGCTCAACGTCATGGCCCCCATGCGGGATGGCGTACGCCTGGCCTGTAACATTTTCAGGCCCGATGATACCAAGCCCTATCCCGCTATTCTTTTACGCACTCCTTATATCAAAGAAAAAATTCATCGGGAATACCTTTACTCCAATTACAGGGATATGGCTCTAAGCGGATATAATATGGTTTTTCAGGATGTGAGGGGGACGGGAGCCTCAGAAGGTATTCTTGATGCTACAGGAGCCAACGAGAGCCAGGATGGCTACGATTCGGTAGAATGGCTGGCGGCCCAACCCTGGTGCAATGGAAATGTGGGTATGCAGGGGCTTTCCTACTTTGGCTTTACACAAATGGCGGCTGCGGAAAACAATCCGCCCCATCTTAAAGCTCTTTGCCCCTTTCAAAACTCTGCCCTACAGCCCTTCAGTCTTACAAAGGCCATGACCTTTGACAATTATCATCTGGCATGGCTAATGGATCGTGCGCTTGAAAATCAGGAGGCCTGGTTTCGGGAGCCTGACGAAAGAGAAAAAATTAAAGGGGCCATTGCTTTTTATAAAGAGAATTGGAACAGCCTGATGTTTAAGCTTCCGTTGTATGATACTCCTGCTGCACGCATAGAGGGGGTCCCACAGTTAAAGGTTTATCTGGAGCTCATTAACGGGGTGGAAGATCCTGCTTTTATGCAGCGGGCAGGGCGGCCTGTAAGGGTGGAAAACATCAATGCACCCATGTTTTTTCTTACCGGATGGTTTGACGGGGCAAGGGACGGCACGCTTGACAACTGGTGCCGTGCTGAGGAAGGGAATATGCCGCAGAATGGAAGAAAGCTGATTATCGGTCCCTGGCTCCACGGCGGCGGGCTGGCCTCAAAGATTGATGGCCGCGATTTCGGAGCGGTTAACAGCGGAGAGGGAACAGGAATTCATCAAACTGTTAAAAAATGGTTCGATTACTGGCTCAAGGACGAGCAGAACGGCATTATGGATCAATCGCCGGTACAAATCTTCGTTTTGGGAGACAACTTATGGCGGGGCGAGCAGGAATGGCCTCTCAGCCGTGCCCGGAAGACAAGGCTTTACATCCATGGCGGTCCGGATAAAAACAGCGGCAGCCTTAATGAAGCCGCACCTGGGGACGAAGCTTTTCAAGCCTATATGTACGATCCCGAAAATCCGTTGCCCTCGGGAATTCGGGATGAAGAAGGCCGAACCATCTTTGCGGATCCGTCTTTTCAGCATGAAAGAGAGGATGTGCTGGTATATACCGGCAATCCCCTGGATAAGGAAATGGAGGTCACCGGCCCTGTTGAATTTGTGCTTTATGCTTCTACCGATGCCCAGGATACCGACTTTTTCTGCCGATTATGCGATATTGATGAAACCGGATACGCTTTCCCTCTTTTATCAGGCATCGTGCGGGGGAAATTCAGAGAAGGAACCATGCCTGCACTCCTTGAGCCGGGGAGAATTTATCCCTTTCACATTGACCTCGGCAGTATAAGCGTGGTCTTCAAAAAGGGCCACCGTATCCGCATCGATATCTCCAGCAGCTTTTATCCGTGCCATAACCGCAGCCTGAACACCGCCGAAAGAATCGGCCACGGTACATACAGTGTTAAGGCAAACCAGAAAATATACCATGACTCGGCACATCCGTCCCATCTTCTGCTGCCCGTTATCCCCAGGGAATGAAAGCCTCTCCCTTTTGTACAGTCAACCATAATAGCAAAAGCTTAAAATCTGTAAACAGGTGTGTTACGGCCATAACACACCTGTTACTTTATGTCCTCCCCGCCCAGTAAGATGCCTTTAAGCTTTTGCCAGGCATCGCCGTAATTAAGAGGACGCAGCCTTGGAAAAGCCCGGATAAGCCTTATGTTTTGAAATCGGCTTACATTAAACAGAGTTTTGATATGCTCGTTGTAAAATTCGCTTTCCTCAAACTTTTCCGTCAGGGAATCTTTAAGCGCGCCATAGCGTTTGGCATACTGTCCCCAAAACGTATTAATTGCGGCTTGAATTTCTTTAAGCCTGTTATTGAGAAGAAGAAGGTGGCGTACGGTTACATACAAATCCAAAAGGATAAGGGTGAAAAGAATAAGTGCAAGAATAAGCTTTGGCCAGACCTGCAATTGAATAATCGCTCCTGACACCAATGGGTGGACATACTTTATAAGCAATACGGACAGCGTACCAAAAACCACTGCCCCTAAAAGGCTGACCCGTCCCTGAAGGTTAAAGCGGTAGTGTGAATAATCCCACCATTTCGCATGAAACAGCTTCTCCAGCAAAACGGCGGTGAAATATTCCACCGTACAGGTGAGGAGCATTCCCGCAACGAAAAGGATAAGGAGGTTATCTGTTTTCTGATACAAAAAAGCGATGGCTGCCAGGGCGCCAAAACCATAAACCGGGCAAATCGGGCCGTTGAGAAAACCGCGATTCACGAATTTCAACTGTCCAATGGAACATATAAGTGATTCATACACCCATCCGATAAAGCTGTAGGCTATAAGCCATAAAAACCATTCAATAACTGCCATATACCCTGTTACTCCAATTAATTTATAATCCAAATAGTATTAAAATAACCATAGAAGCCCTGGGGCTGTTTATCCTGCTGTTCCAATTCCAACGGGCCTGGCTAAAGCGAAGCGGATGCCCGCTCTGTCGGCATCCTATTAGAGCACCCGGTACAGCCCGTGCAAACATGGGCTTCGTTCCAGATGCGATCCGCCGACTGAGCCCAGCGTTCAGCGGTGGTCACACATTTGGCGCTTAGCTCATGTACGTCCTCAGGCTTGATGAAATCAGTGGATTTTGCACCTGACGCTTCAACCATTTCGATAATGCGTTCCGGATTGTCAAGAAGGGGACAGGGACGCAGAAGATTTTCATTAAAAGGCTGATTTTTGTGGTATTGCATGAACAGCGGCGACCTGAGGGCTTCCAAAAGGGTCTTTTCGTAAATACTGGAATCCGAGTAATGGATAAAGGCGCAGGGCTCGATATCTCCGGCAGCATTAATATGTAAATACCTTCGGCCGCCTGCGATGCACCCCTCCACAAATTCTCCGTCGTTCCAGAAATCCATGGTAAACAAGGCTTTCGTTTGCCTGAATTTGCGAATCTGCCTGTACATAAACTCACGCTGTTCGGCCGTTGCCAATAGCTCCGGAGCCGCATCCGCACCAACCGGCATATAGGTAAAAAGCCATGCGAACTTTGCTCCTTGCTCAACCAGGAAATCCATATACTCTTCACTGCCTATAACCTCGGTATTATAGCGCGTATAGCAGAGAGAAGCGCCAAAGATAAGCTTCTTCCTTTTGAGAATTTCCATGGCACGAATAACTGCCTGATAGGTCCCCTTGCCCCGGCGGGAATCCGTTGCTTCTTCAAAGCCCTCAATGCTGATGGCGGGCACAAAATTCTTCACCCTCAGCATTTCATCGGCAAACCCTTCGTCAATGAGTGTACCGTTTGTGAAAGCGCTGAAAAGGCAGTCACTGTGCTTTTCACAAAGCTTAAGAATATCCTTCTTGCGGACGAGGGGTTCCCCGCCTGAAAAGAGATAAAAATAGACATTTAACTGCTTTCCCTGTTGGATGATGCTGTCCAGGGTCTCATAGCTCATGGAGAGCTTATGACCGTATTCCGCCGCCCAGCAGCCCGTGCATTTCAAGTTGCAGGCCGAGGTAGGGTCCATTAAAATAGCCCATGGAATATTGCAGTTGTATTTTTTTCGGTGGGTCTCCTGCCTGGGCCAGCCCAGAAAGTTTTCATTTAATATGAAATTATTGAAGAAGGCCTGGCGTACTCCGGGATCAATATCTTCCCACAGGCTGATAAGCAATTTATACCAGTTGTTTTCTTTATTTTTAATGATTTCGCGGATAGCGTCCCGCTGCCCTTTCATAGAGTCCTTTCCATCGAAACGGTCCACCCAGCCCATCAGCTTGGGAAGGTTCTTTTCGGGGTTGGAATTCAAATACGAATAAGCCAATTTTAACCCGAAAGTGCTGATTGTTTCTTTCATGATGTATACCTCCATCGAATTTCTATAATGAAGTATACTATTCAAAGATTTTAAGGTAATTAGACAAAAACAGCCCGTGTAAAGAAACCATACACGAACCCCTATTTGTCAATAGAGCATTGACCTGCATAAAGAATAGAATGATGAGCAGAAAGAGTTATTCGACATGTGAAAAGGGTTGTATATTGCGTGAAAAATCCTTACAATGCGCCTGTTTCTCCCCAATTTGATTTTCCAGCTCGCAGTACATGCTTCCATCAAATAAGCTGCGTATTTTCATTATGTACTCCGAAGGATCCTCCTTCATGCCATTGTTGGCCCAACGGATGATGAAGGCAACAAATGCGGTGGAAAAAAACAACAGAAAAAATTCCCATTTAGCACGATCAAATTCGGCATTTGATGTGTTTTCAATTACCGACAGGGATATGTGGCTGATATAACCATGCAAGTAATCGGGAAAAGAATTTTGCCCGACGGTATTAAGCGCGTTTGTATAAAAGGTCCTGTTCTCCTGCATGTAATAGCACAAATCCTTTAATCCGTCCGTCCAATGCTCCACCGAATCGTAAGCGCTCATAAACCGGGCTGTTTCAGTAGAATAAATCCAATTCATCAGATCGTACTTATCCTTAAAATGATAATAGAAGGACTGCCTTGTCAGTCCGCAATCTTCAACGATATCCCTTACACAGATCTTGCTGAAAGCTTTTTTAGCCATCAATCCCTTTAAGGAATTGGCAAGAGCCAATTTCGTTATGTTTGAATCGGACATTACAATACCTCCAATGGAATGAAAAACTCTCACAGGTGTGTTTGAGCCTCCGCTTTTTTTAATGTATTCAAGCAGCTCAATACACTCCCAAGCCGGCGTACCTTTTTTCGCTTTCCCAATTTTAAAATCTCCATAAGCGCGCAATATTTATCCGTTCCCGCCACAATATACGACTCCTTGTATTTGGGCGGCACGATAGTTAAAGGCCACATATGCTTTAGAATAATATCTTTTTCCACCGCATTGAGCTGAAATTCCCTTGTTGCGTTATCAAATGCAGTGCGGGGGTGTGTAAAGCCATGGAGCCCCTTGTGTGATCCTTTAACATGCCAGTCATACAGGAAGAAATCGTGAAGAAGCCCCCCTCTGGCTGCCGAGCGGTAATCAAATCCCAGGCGTTTACAGACAAGGTAGCTGTTATAAGAAACGTAGAGGCTATGCTCAAGACAGTCGATATCACTGTGCTGTATATAGACCTTCATGGTTCTTACAAGGGGATGCTCAATCAAGTCGTGTATACAGTCAATATATTCAGTATCGCAAGTGGAATCCGTTTCCAGCTTTAGTTTTACAATGATCCGGTGGATCATGGGATATTCTCCTTTTGGATTCCTATGAATCCTGCAGGTCGTGGGGCCTTCATCTCTGCGGGGGAGTGCCTCCGGCTTTTGCTTCCGATGTGCTTCATTTCAATTTAACAGGTTTTCCGCCAGGTTTAAGGAATCTGGAGTGAAATCCTGATCCGAGCCAAGTATGATTTGGATGGAAGTGCCGAATAAGGCACCAAACACTAATTTTGAAATGAATTTTGGGGAATGCTCCGGAGCGTTTTTATCAGTGCTTGTGTCAATCGGCAGATTTTTCTCAATAATCTTTGTCAAATCATAAAACAGACTATCCAATCGCTCTCTAAAGGATGGAACCCACAAGGCCTGCGCTGTAAAATCGATGAAAAGCCTCAAAAGATTAGGCTTTTCCCCAATCAACACCTTAAAGAATTTTATGAGAGATGTCATTTTGTCCTTGGAATTGGCAGTAGCTCCCAAAGTGGCCTCGATTTCACTTAGGTATTGTTCCATCATCATATTGATAACCTCGATGAAAAGCTTCTCTTTACTTTTATAGTAATAGGTCAGCTGGCTTAAGGCTACACCTGCCTTATCGGCTATATTCCGCATGGTAACATTGGCGTAGCCTCGGGTGGAAAGACAATCAAAGGCTGTCAGAAGGATTTTCCGGGAAGGATTCACTTTATCTGCTGCTTTCTCCATAATTAAGCTCCTCGTTGTTTGTTCGTACGTACGTCTGAATTATATCATGTGATTAATACCTTGGCAAGCAGGGCCTCCTCCAGGGAAATAGCGTTAATAGCTTTAACCAGCCATAGGGGTTTGAGCGGGACGGGGAGGAAAAATACAAATGAAAAATTTGAAGAAAAAACAAAGTATTTTAAAGGGGAGGGAATAGAGATGCTGGTATAATTTGTATGAAACTTTGTGCATTTGAACTATTCCACGGTTTTACTTTTGAAGATAAATCAGCTTCTCTGTTCGCTATTGAATGTAGAGGATATTAAAGAAAATCTTTATGTCCTGCTATATATATTTGAAAGGAGAGGTATGTCATGAGTAAAAGGCAGTACGTGAGTGTTTTTCTGACCCTGTGCTTTCTGCTTAACATCATCACAGCCGTGCTTCCAGTCAGGGCGGAAGAGACATCGGGAGACTTGGCAGCAGTGACGACAGTTGAAGAGGAATACGCTTATTCCCAGAGCTTTGACAGCGGCTTGCCCCAGGACTGGCTGTATTCGGATTCCCAGTTTTTCACCATCCAGGCATGGAGCGGGGCCACAGGAAACCGTCTGCAGGCTCTTTATTGGGCCGGATCCACTCGGGCGGTTTACGAAGAGCAAAGCTTTCAGGCGCCATTCACTTATAAGCTGGATGTGGCGTCCTACGGGGGCAATAATGGAAACAAAACCCAAATACTTTTTGACTACGTGGATGTAAGCAATTACTACTTCCTTGAAGTCGGAGGCGGCAGCGCGGCTGTTACCAATCCCACCATCGAGCTTAAAAAAAGAGTCTCCGGTACTGTTTCAACCCTGGCTTCCACCAGCGGCTACGGTTTTGACGGCAAAGTCATTACCTTTGAAATCGTACATGAAGCCGGCGGGCTGATTTCCGTTTTTGCTACCAAGGAAGGCGTCACTGAAACCCTCATTAACCGTGTGGCCGACAGCTCCTTTACCGGCGGCAAAATCGGTGTGGCCACCTCTTACAACCAATCCTTCTTTGACGAAATAACCGTTAAGCTGGAGGGGGATTTGGGGCCTACCCCGACACCGGACCCTACGCCTACACCCACACCCTCACTTACCCCGAGGCCCGATCCCGAGATAACGCCTACACCCTATCCAACTCCGGATTATAAGCGGGATCCGGCTATATGGCCCTTTGACACCAACAGCCCCTGGAATTATCCTCTGGGCTACGGTGCTCTTCTTGACGAAATTGTTTCCGATGGCTTCAGCATTAACAATAGCGCATGGATTAATTCCACCGGTTACAGTGAGCCCGTTTTCATTGCGACGGAGGATGATCCCATACGCACCATTACACAGCGGAATAACCCCAATAACACGGTTACTGTTAGGGTTCCGCCGGAATCCATGATCGATCCTCAATCTGACGGCAATCTGCTCATCATTGATGAAACCCACAGCATTGTTGTAGAGATGTGGAAATGCGTTCTTGAGGCAGACGGTAATTATACGGCTGGCAGCATGGTGGTAAACAGCCTTTATGACTGGGGCTTTTACACCACCTACCATGGCGTAAGGGCTGCAGGCTGCTCGGTTCTGGGCGGTCTCATACGAAACGGCGAGCTGACGGATCCCTCAGGCTTTGGCATTAAGCATGCTCTTGCAGCAGCCGTTTATCCCGCAGCCTTAAACAATGTGGCACCTGAGGGCAGCCCGGGAAGAAGCTGGGTATGGCCCGCAAGCTCTGCCGACTCCCATCATGACTCGACCTATACCTCTACAGGCAATCTGTATATGGGTTCCCTTATGGCGATTCCCATTGAAGTGGATATTGAAAGCCTGAATCTTAAAACCATCCAGGCCCAAAACATTTTTAATGCCCTTCAGCGCTATGGAACCTATATTGTTGACTGCGCCTACAGCAATCTTATTTTCTATGCCGAGCCCTCGGTGAAGCCTGAAATACCCATTCAGTATTATGGCGATTACTATGAGGATATTGTTAAGGTTACACAGCAGCTGAAAGTGGTGATAAACAATTCCAAAACCGATGTTGGCGGACCCGGCTATCGTCTTGGGCCTGTAGCCTCCGACTTAATCGGGTTCTTTGATAATTTTGAGGATGGGGACAGAAGCGGCTGGAGCGGTGCGGCAGGCGGCTGGTCCATATCCAGTGACGGCAGCAAGGTGCTTCGTCAGTCCAATACCACGGGAAGCACACGCATTTATGCCGGTGACGAAACCTGGTCCGGTGATCATTACTATGAAGCAAGTGTAAAGATTACCGCCGCTTCCTCCGAATCTTCGGCAGTAAGCCTGATTGCCCGGCAAAGCGGAAATGACTATTACTTGCTTACCCTTTATCCTGCTTCAGGAGCCATACAGCTCTCAAAGAGAGTGGGCAGTACAACCACCGTACTTCAGCGCCTGGAGAATCAGGGAATTACTACTGGTACACGGTATAAGCTAAAGCTAACCTTTATAGGCGACAATGTGACGGTTTATCTCAATGGTTCATCCGTTATCTCGTTAACGGATAACGGACCCTTGCAGGGCAGGGTCGGTTTTTCCGGAAATGCGGCGGCCTATAATGTGGATGAGGTTAAGGTAAAGCCTTTGGATGGCGGAACTACGCCCACACCGACGCCGACGCCGACACCGACGCCTACAACGAGTCCGGAACCTACGCCTACGACAAGTCCGGAGCCTACGCCTACGACAAGTCCGGAACCTACGCCTACGACAAGCCCGGAACCTACGCCTACAACAAGTCCGGAGCCCACGCCTACAACAAGTCCGGAGCCCACGCCTTCCACCTCACCCGCCTTTCCTTTTTCCGATGACTTCAATGACGGAAATCGGAACGGGTGGATCGTTACGTCCGGAGGCTGGTTTATAACCACCGACGGCTCCAGGGCGCTGCGCCAGAGTAACACAAGCGGGGGTTCCTTCATTTCGGCAGGCTCTGCATTATGGGAGAATTATTCAGTGGAAGCCCGTATGAAGGCCACCTCCGCATCTCTGGATACCAGTCAGTTTACCCTGGTGGGCAGGTATGACGGAACCAATTACTATGGTCTGTCCATCTTCCCGGCAGCAGGTAAGGTTCAGCTTATTAAACGGGTGAACAATACCCTGGTTGTCTTACAGGAGGTAACCGGGCAAAGCCTGGCGGCAGGGGAGTGGTATCATCTCAAGCTCCAAATGGCAGGCAGCGCTATTATTGGTTATCTTAACGGTAATGTGGTTGCCACCGCCACGGATACGGATATCACAAACGGCAAAATCGGTGCGAGAGGGAGTAACGCTGCTTACAACACCGATGATGTCAAGGTGTCCTTCGAAGAGGATTTTGATTCCACTCAAACACGGTGGACTATCGGAGCGGGCACCTGGTCACACACAACAGACGAAACCACCGTATTAAGCCAGAGCAATGCATCAGGGCCCTCCTTTGTCTCTAAAAGCGGTGATTTCTGGGGGAATTATACCCTGGAAGCCAAACTTAAAATGACTGCCGGTGCTTTGGATACCTCTTCCTCAGGGCTGGTTGTTGGAGTCAGTGGAGGCGACTATTACACCTTACAGCTTATGCCGGGTACAGGAACCGTTAAGCTTATGAAGCATGGGGGAGGTACCACGGAGGTTCTTAATACAACCACCGGACACTCTTTTTCACTTAACACCTGGTATGCCATAAAGCTGGATTGGCGAGGAGGCGTTCTCAAAGGCTATGTGGACGGTGTTCAGGTCATTTCAGCCAATGACAGCGGCATTACTCTGGGCGGGGTCGGGTTTGCCGGAACCGATTCAACTTTTAGTGTGGATGATGTCAAGGTTTACTAAGTTTGTGAAGGCGTAATTCTATTAAATAGTCCTATAAGCCATAGTACTAACCAACAATGCAAAGACCATAATTCCATAACCTAAACCTAGTAAGCTATAAGCCCATAGCCCAATATTTAAAAACATAGTCCCATAGCCAAAATAGCCAAATAAGTCCTAATCCCACAATTCTGCAACCTATAATCGAAGGGGTAACAGCAAGTAAATGTCATTTGCCAGAGTCTTTTCAGGAAGAACCTGGGCTTTGCAGGCTGTTAGCCCTTCTTTTTACAGGTTGCGTATTGACAAGCAGGTCCCAGTCCGCTACCATGCAAACAGAAACAGGTTATGAGACATCCGTTTAGGATAATCGGAGGTTGGTTTGGAAAATTTTGATTTGATGGCACCCACATTTGATACGGACCTAAGGATTGAAAGAGCCAGGGCCATTGCCCGTAAAATCCGCACTCGAATCCATGGCGGACATAATAAGAGAGCACTGGAATTTGGCTGCGGAACAGGACTTGTAGGCTTTGAACTGGAGGACGCCTTTGAGCACCTTTTACTTGTGGACTCCTCCCCCGGTATGATTGAACAGCTTCACAAAAAGCTTAATGGGGGAGAGCATCCCGCGTGTCAGGCGCTTTGCAGTGATTTTACCAAAAGCATCCCCAACGATATAAGGGTGGATTTTGTGTTTTCTTCCATGGTGCTTCATCATGTAAAGGATGTTGAAGCCATTCTTCGAAACCTGTTTAACCTGCTTAATGAGGGTGGCCGTCTTCTGGTTGTGGATCTGGACGCGGACGATGGCAGCTTTCACGCAAAATATCCCGATTTTGATGGTCACAACGGATTTGAACACCAAGCCCTCATCGGCATGGCTGAAAAAGCCGGCTTTAAGAATGTAGTCTGTGAGACCTTTTATTATAATAAAAAGAGGCTGGAAGGAAGAGAGGCACCTTATTCCCTCTTTCTTATGGATGGAGAAAAATAGCTTAATTTACAATTAAGCAGATACCAGGTGTTGCAGAAGGATTTGTTTAGAATGAAATACAACATGATGTATAAGCTTGCCCTGATGCACGAAAAACACAGGCAGACGACGGTGAGAGCAGAGAATAAGGTCTGGTAAGAAACTTGAATAGTGTGAAGCGGGAGGAGGGACGTTTTATGAGTTTGGGAAAAAGAATTGGAACCGGCAACACAGCTGAGGTTTATGAATGGGAAAGCGGAAGAGTCATAAAACTTTTTAAAAGGGAGTATCCCTTAAGCGCTGTGGAAAAGGAATACGCCAATGCCATGGCGGTAAGCTCTCTTGATTTTCCCGGGCCTGTGGCCTATGAGCTTTTATCGGTGGAGGGGCGGGCAGGTATCGTTTACGATAGAGTTGATGGCAGCTCACTCTACGACTGGGTTATGAGAAGCAATGACATTTCCTGCTGCGGCCGTTATCTGGCTGAGCTTCATAAGCGAATTTTGCTTCACAGGCTTCCACAAGCCCAAAGCTACAAGGACTTTCTGGAATGGGGCATTAAAAAAGCCTGGTTTAATCACGAGGAGAAGCTGAAGGACTTCCTTGGTGCTCTGGAGCAGCTGCCGGACGAGGATACGCTTTGCCATGGCGATTTTCATCCCGGCAATGTGCTTCTTTCGGAAGGGAAGACAGCGGTAATCGATTTTATGAATGTTTGCCGCGGCCCTATGCTTTATGATGCAGCCAGAACGGTTTACCTGATTGAATTCACACCTGTGCCGGAGGGTATGGAAAACAGAACGTTAATACTGAGGTTTAAAAGGGATCTTGCGGCTGCCTATCTTTCGGAGATGGGTATAGAGAGGGAAAGCCTTAATGCTTTTTTATATGTCATTACCGCCGCCAGGGCAGGAGAGTGTCCGGCCGAATTTGTGCAGGAGAAGTAATTGCCTTAATTAATCGATAAATAAGAATATCGATAAAATTGTCGAAATTAATAAAACATGACGTTAATTACTGGATACCCTACAACGCGTTGGATTATAATGGATATAATTTAACAAAGCGAGGTAAAGTGTATCGTGAAAACAAAGAACTTTTTAGACGAAATACAAACCTACATACCCGAACTTGATAGCCTCTTGAACGCCGGTGTTGAAGAAGTAAAGCTTGGTGAGCTGGAAAGCCGCTTAGGCTGCGTTTTCCCGGAGGATTTCAGAAGTCTTTATCTTTGTCATGACGGTGAAGGAGATGGGCTGTCCGGTATCATGGCTGGATTTAAATGGATGGATACCCGTTCCCTGCTCCGTGCCTGGGAATCCCTTCAGGAATCGGCTTACAATGTGATTTCCCATGAAGACGGTTATATAAAAGACGGCGAGTATAAGAAAGGTTGGATTCCTTTTGCGGAGGACGGGGGAGGTTCCTTTCTGGTTCTGGATCTGGACCCTGGCATTAAGGGGAATGCAGGTCAGATTATCACCGCGGACAGGGACTCCGATGTCTCCTATGTGACGGCGAAAAGCTTTTCAGATTTTCTGGATATCATTGTTAAAAGCTTAAAAAGCGGTGCCTTAAGTCAGGATGAAGAGATCGAAGAAGAAACGGTTTTTGTTTGGGCTAACGGCCATTTCTTTGACGATGTTCTTACCTTATCCGGCACTCAGACATCCTCCGGAGCGATAAAGCTCGACGCCTTCTGGACGGAGTACTATGGGGATGAGGCCGTTAACGGCTATATAACGGAAAAGGCTTTAGCCAAGCAAAGAATGGTCTTTATTCGAAACGAAATGGCCAAAAAGCACGGGGCTATATCCCTTGAACTTCTCAAAAAAATGGTCAATCTTAAGGAGTTAATCCTTCACGCACAGAAGGTGGAAAGCTTTCAGCCCCTTGAAGAGCTTTCAAGCCTGACTAAATTTGTAACCGGAAGCGCTGCCTTTAAATTGTCGGATGTGGAGTACCTGGCCAAGCTTAAAAACCTTAAATGCCTTCATTTATGCGAATTAAGCCTGGAGGATATCAGCTGCTTCCAAAATATTACATCGTTGAAAAGCCTGTTTTTATATAAAACCACCATAAAGAATTTAGCCTCAATCGGAAATCTTAAAAATATAACAGAGCTTGAGCTGGATAAAATGGAGGCAGGCGATTTGTCCTATCTTACCGGACTGATTAAATTAACCTCTCTGAACCTTGAGCGAATTAAGCTTCCGAATCTGAAATTTCTGAAGGATCTTAAAAAGCTGACCGTCTTTTCCACGGACACCAAGGCAGAGGATGCCTCCGATGAGGAAATTCTCCACAGCCTGAAGAAATTAAAGGAGTTAAACTATCCTGTAAGCGATTTAAGCATACTGAAAAGCTGCCCCAAGCTCACCTGTCTGACTATTGACACCGAAAAGATAAAGGATATGAAGCCTTTTGCCGATGCCAACATTACTTCGGTAACGCTTTACAATATCAAGTCCGATGAAGAGGCGAGACAGCTTGCTGAAGATATTCGTCGTTACCATTTCCTGCAGGCATACAGCTGGCGATCACCCAACTAAAAAAGTTCTCAATCAGCATGAGCGAAAAAGGGGCGATTAAGGCTGTACCCTGTTTTTTGTGTGCAGAAGAATGCACGGAATGCAAAGCAAAAAAACGCCGAATCTTTATAATGAAGCTCAGGAGGTGATGAAATGGATTGGCAAAAGGGTATGAATGCTGCTATTGACTACATTGAGGATAATTTGACGGGAACAATTGACTTTAATCAGGCAGCCCGGCGCGCAGGCTGCTCAACATGGGAGTTTCAACGCAGGTTTTCCTTCCTTACCGGCATACCCCTGGGGGATTATATCCGTCAAAGAAAGCTCACACTGGCTGCACGGGACATCCAGACCGGAGGAAGTAAAATTATTGATATTGCCTTAAGCTATGGCTATGAATCTCCGGCGGCTTTTTCCAGGGCTTTCAGCAAGCAGTTTGGAACAACGCCGGTTGCATCCCGCAGTGTCGGCATTAACCCCGAAGCTTTTCCTAAAATCACCTTTGAATGGACACCCTTTCGGGGCTTCCACCTGTTTAGTGGAGAGCCCCAAAAGAGTGTAGCACGCTTTATTATGGTGGAGGGTCTGGATTCCCCTTATCGGCTTGTGAAGGAAAAGGGCTGGGAACATATCACAGATATTGAGCCTCAGTCATGGGGAGCGAGAGAGTGTGCCGTAACCACGCCCGACGGCTGTATTTTGCGTTTTTTTGAGTCAACACCCTGATTAACTGAAAAGGGGAAGCAATAACTGAAGGGTTGTTGCTTCCCGGGGAGAATAAAGATGACGATCAATTTTTTATTATTTGACCAGTTTGAAACTCTGGATGCCTTTGGCCCCGTAGAAATTTTAGGGAAGCCCGAGGGCTGGACTCTCAACTACTACTCCCTTTATGGCGGTACGGTGGTGAGCACTCAGAGCGCGCCAATTGTAACCCAAAGCCTTCAAAAGGCTGATCCCGAGGGGGTGCTGGTAATTCCCGGCGGTATGGGCACAAGAAGTCTGGTAAAGGATGAGGCTTTTATTGCTGCCCTTAAGGAGGCTGCCGCTAAGTCCGCCTATTGCCTTACCATCTGTACAGGCTCGGCTTTGCTTGCCAGGACCGGCCTTATAACCGGCAAACGAGCCACAACAAACAAAAGAGCCTTTGACTGGGTTGTTTCGGTAAATCCTGAGGTTCTATGGGTTAAGCGGGCCAGATGGGTGGCTGACGGGAAGTACTATACCTCCTCGGGGGTGTCGGCGGGCATGGATATGGCATTAGGCTTTATAAGAGATCTTTTAGGGGAACCCAAGGCTTGTGACATAGCTGACAAAATCGAATACACCTGGCACTCGGATTGCAATGAGGACCCTTTCGCAGGATAAGGCATCAGAGCGCTTCTTCCGCTTCAAGTAAGGCAAGGGCTGTTTTATATTCCTCCATATGCCGGATGCTGTCAAAGCTTGTGTCGCTTTTAAGGCTATCCAGTATTGTTTTGCGCATAAACTTCAAGGTTGCACTCACTTGAGAAGCACTCATGGGCATTTCATAAAAAAGCTTCCGGCCCCATGGCTTCATCTCACCGGTATAAGAACGGGCAAATTGCAGAAAGCTTCCGGCTGCTGCTTCCGGATTGTTTTCACGCAGGTAAACTTCCGCGAACAGTATGTCGCTCATAGCATAGGGATAATCCATTAAATGGGCCAGATCCTTGTGAAGCTGGCAAAGCTCCAGAGCGTCGGAGGTTACTGGTGTATAGCTTTGAGACATAAGTTTGGATAAGCAGTTTAGAGCCTTTTGAAGGGACAGATAGAGCTGGGTTTGTATAATGAGCCGGGCTTTTTTCATGTCACCCTGACGTTCATAAAGAACAGCTTGCAAAAAGTGCTTTTCAGGGGCATTGTCCGGTATGCTTTCCAGAAGCTCTTGCGCCCGTTGGAGAGCATCGTCCTCCAGGCACAGTCCGGCCAAAAGATAGGCGGCTTGATGAACCAGGGCAGCTTCCCCGCTTTTTATTACCTCTTCAAGTAGCTCTTTGGATTTTTGCCGGTTTGTTAGCCGAAGCTCATCGCTTTGTCCCGGCAGCCCCGCCAGGATAGAAGCCATTTGAAGCTGGAGCCCCGGATTTTCCGGATAGGTGCAAAGTATCTGGTGCATACGTGCAAGAGCCGTTTCTCCGTCCTTTTCACGGTAAAGTGCGGCTACCTCTGTCGCAAAGGCAGCTGCCTGCATATCCGTAAGCTTCGGGGTAAAGCTTAAAAGCGTATCCACATTGGTGCCCAAGGCTCTGGCTATAGGAGCAAGGAGTGTAATGTCCGGGTAGCTGGCCTGGGTTTCCCATTTACTGACAGCCGGAGTGGAAACGCCTACAGCATTGGCCAGCTGCTCCTGTGTCAGGCCTTTTTGCTTACGCAGACTGGCAATGGTTGTTCCGATTTGTATGGTTTCAGGTTTTAATTCCATTAATTTAACTTTCCTCCGTTTTTGGTTATTCCGGCAGAGCGCTCTTGCTGATTTAAATTATATGCGCTTAAGGTTTCTTCGGCAATGGAGGTGAAGTTAAGCAGTGATGCCAATTCATTAACCGATGGTTAATATCAGCCGGGCAACTTTTTCTTCCAGATCATGAATTTGCAGAATTAGCTCACAGTAGGGTTTCAGATTTTCTTTGGAGCTAAAAACATCAAAGGCCGAAAAATCCTGGGGTATCATCTGGGCCATTTGCCGTACGATGGCTTCCATTTGCCTGTATAAATCGGCTAAATCCGGCCTGCCGTTATCTTCAAAAAAAGCAATGGCGTATTGCCTGTCCAGGTATTGCTTATAATTGCACATAACATTGAGATAGGGCTCAAAATTATCCTCCCAGGTATAGGTTAAGAG
>JAFADM010000082.1 GCA_023424865.1 Bacillota bacterium
CTGTTTCCTGATAAAAAAGCCTGCCCAGATAATCCACATTCATATGAATGTGCTCATTGGCAATCTGCTTTAAGGATATATTGGAGTCAGACAGGTGGAGGTGTATGTATTCCTTAACCTTTTGCACGACAGAACGGTTTTCCCTTCTTTCCCTTGAAAAAAGAAGGTTCATCAGCTGCTCTTTGATTTTAATGCGTATTTGGCCCGGATGCTCTTCCAGATAGATTTCATCAAAAATACCTTTCATGGAAGGAGCAAAACGGGGAGAGGAAGCAAGACCGATTCGGGAGATGAGATTTGCCCCGTAAGCCCTTAAAAGAGAAATATCCTCTATTCCGGAAAGGAAGAGTTCAAGACGCCCTGACGCATCTTCCGGGGAGGATTCCATCAGCTCGTGAACAAGCTGATGGAGCCGCTCAAGACTTAAGGCCGAATTATAAAGCTCCCAAAGGCCGCTTCCGGAATCAATGGCCTGGATTCGTGGGTAGCGGAAAAGGCTCTTTTGCAAATGCTGAAGGCATTCCTGAAAATCCGCATAGTCCTCTGCCTTGGAATTGAGTGAAACCGTCTGTCCCGAAAGACAAAGGCCTGAGCCCCAGTCAAGAAGCTTCCGCCTCTGCTCCGTGTTTACGCCGGAGGCTATAAGCACCCCGCTGTTTCTAACATAGAGCAGATCTGCAGCGGGAGAGATGCCCAGGGCTTCTAAAACCTTATAAAGCCTGGAAGCAAAATCAGTCAAAACATTCTCCTGTAAAAAGGAAAAGTAAAACAGGGTATACCGGGTTCTGGGAAAATGGGATGAATAGGTTTCAAGGATACGTGACGGAGTGCTTCCGGAGGAAAAGCAGTCGTAAAGAAATTGCCGCCGATAGAAGGAATCAAGCTTTTGAATAAGCTCCTTCGGAGCCTGCACTGCCGAGCTTGTGCTGCGGCGCCTGGAAAGACAATGGTTTCGGGCATCCTCTACGGCTTCCAGAAGCTGTTCCTTGACAACAGGCTTTAAAAGATACCGTCTCACCCCAAAGGCCATGGCTGCCTTGGCAAATTCAAATTCCCGAAAGCCCGACAGTATTATAAATTCCACTTCCCTGTCAAGGCCATGAATTCTTTCAATGAGCTCAAGCCCGCTTAACCCGGGCATTTTAATGTCCGTCATAACAATGTCCGGTGCGGTGTCCAATATGGCGTTCAGGGCTTCCACACCATTGCGGCAGCAGGCCGTAATACGGATGTTAAGCGAGCTCCAGTCCACATATTCCGTCAGCGACTCCCGGATAAGCTTTTCATCGTCTGCGATAATCATGTTCAGCATGGTTTTTTCTCTCCTTATTGATTTGAAATGCCTCCGCATCCAGGGCAGGTATGACAAAACGGGCGGTGGTTGCGTTATTGCCGCTTTCAAATGAGAGACCATAGGAATCTCCAAAGATAAGCTTAATGCGGGAATCAATATTTAATAGCCCGATTCCATTGCCCCGAGGAGTTATTTGCCTTGTATGCAGCAGCTCCAGAATGTTGGGAGCAATTTCGGAGCCGTTATTCCTGACAAGAACCTCGAGAAACGCATCCCGTTTGCTTATTGTTACGGTAACCTGGCACCCGTCCAGGCTTTCCTCCAGGGAATGAACAATGGCGTTTTCTATAAGGGGCTGCACCGACATTTTAGGTATTATTAAATCGAGAGTGTCGGGGGAAGCGGTAAGATCCACCGTGAGGGAGTCGGAAAAACGGATATGCTGAATTTTAAGATAGCTTTCCACAATGGAAAGCTCCTTGCTTACAGAGATAACCTCCTCCTGCTCGCCCAGGGTGCTTCTAAGCAGGATGCCAAGGGCTTCCACTACCACCGGGATGTTTTCCTCACCGTTTCGACGGGCAAACCAGCCGATGGACTCCAGGCAATTATAGAGAAAATGGGGGTTCATCTGCTGCTCCAGCGCTTTAAGCTGTGTTTGGGCGATAAGGAGCTGTTTGACATAGTTGTCCTCAATAGTGGCTTTAAATGCGGTTTCCATCTCATCAAAATAACGGTTTAGAAGTCCCAGCTCATCGGTGCCCACAGGCACTGGAGCCGTTTCTGTCTGAAAATTTCCTTTTCTCAGTCGGTCCATTTTATCAACCAATAAATGAAACCTTGAGGTAATGCTTCGGGTCATAAGGAAGGCCACGCAAAGTGCGCCTACAATAGCAAGGGCGGTAAAGGCCGTATAGATGAGATTGCTGCGCTGGAGAGTGGAGGTCACATGGGTATAGGGAACACTCATAGCCAGCGTCCAGTTTAATTTTTGCAGGATTAAGGGGGTACGCGTCACAAAAAAAGCTTCCTTGCCGCTTTGGTAAATGGTATAGGGAGCGGCTTCGGAAAAGCCTTCCAGTAGCTCCGGATAGGATGCATTGGATCCGGGTGGGGGATAAAGCAGTTGTTCCCTGTTAAAAACGGCTACCCTGTTTTCCGCGCCGCTGTCGCTTAAGGGAATAATTTCATCAACAAGATCCTTTAAATTAAAGCGGATGATAATATAACCCAGGCTGCGCAGGGTAAAGTTCCGCGTTTCCCTTATTTCTCTGGCACATAGAACGGTGCCGTCTTCAAAAGAGGAAGGAAACCACACTACTCCGCCCTCCTGCTCTCTGCAAAGCGCTTTGAGCCGGAGCAGCGGCTCCTCTGGCTCCTGATAGGAGCTTTTTCCCCACAGAATAACACGGCTTGAAACAGGATAAAAGGCGATGCTTAGCATTCTGCTGCTATCTGTACGGTACAGGGCCTGGGTAAGAACCTGAGTTGCCACCGAGCGGGCGATGCCGTCGTTGCTGTCGGCTAAAACACTCAGGGCCTCCTGATTGGAGCCAGTGACGGAAAGACTCAGCGACAGTGAATGGATACTTTCAAGCTGATCAGACATACGTTGGGCCAAATACACTAAAACCCTGGCGCTTTGTTCATGGAGCAGGGAGTTGGATGCCTTTAGGACAAGGGAGTACCCCATTAAGGAAACAAGGCCGGTAAGTAAAAGGGATAAGGAGGTAATCCAGAGAAGCTTATATCTAAGTGAAATATTCTGCATTGAAAAAAAGCTTTTCAGGGCTTTATCCTTCATTGAGCGGACCTCCCAAATACCATGTTACTATTATAGGGCGGGAAAAAGGCTTTTTAAAGGGCTTTAACGACAAAGTCTTTTTTTTATACCCAGAGCCTCTGTTTTTTTTATTTTTATTTTGTGCCTGGAAGTTATAATGAAAACGAATCCCGGGTTCAACCTTGTTAAAGACATGAAAAGCCAATATAAAGGAGGATTTTATGAAACTCAGAATGAAAAGAAACAGCGTAAAAAGGGCCGCTGCTCTCACAGCGAGCCTGATGCTTTCGTTAACAGGCCTTTCCGCCTGCGGAGGTACGGCAGTACCCGCTCCCGCATCCGCTTCTCCCAGTGCGTCCGCAGGAGTGTCGGACACGCCATCGGCCACCCCGGAGGAAAAGGTGACCTTGCGTATTGGCTGGTGGGGCAATCAGGTGCGCAACGACGGCACGGTTAAAGCGCTGGAACTCTTTACGGAGCAATATCCAAACATCACTTTTCAAACGGAATTTGCCGATTGGAACGGTTATTGGGATAAAATGGCTACTCAGGCCGCTTCCAATAATCTGCCCGATATTATCCAGCAGGATTATGTTTACATTACCCAATACCAGTCTAAAAATCTTCTTTCCGATTTGTCCTCGCTGGCCGAAAGCGGGAGCCTCAGCCTGGAGGATATCTCCGAAAGCATCCTGGCGTCAGGCACCATCAATAACCGCCTTTATGCTCTTCCTTGCGGCATGAACGCACCCGTTTTTATTTACAATAAGGACATTGCGGATAAAGCCGGAATTACCGTACCTGAGCACCCTACCTATGATGAAATCATGGAGCTTTCAAAAACTGTTTATGAAAAAACCGGCATTCTGGGTGACATTGGCATGAGCGAAGGCTTGTTTGCTCTTGTTGCCAGGGATTACAGTGAAAAACTCTATGACACCGCTCAGAACAAAATGGGCCTTAGCAGGGACAATGCGCTTAAGGTGTTTAAAATGATTGAGGATCTGGAGGCGCAGGAATGGCAGATTTCGCCTGAGCTTTCAGCTGAAAAGAATGCCGGCGGCATAGAGGGTTCTGCCATAGCCACAGGCTCCACCTGGTTTGTGCTTGGCTATTTCTCCAATCAGCTGGCTGCCTATCAGGCAGCAACCGAGAGTCAGCTTGCGCTGGCCATGCCCCTTAAAATGGCTGATGCCAAAAGCGAAAGCGTTTACTTGAAGCCCAGTATGTTTTGGTGCATTTCGGAAAATTCCCAATATAAGGAGCAATCAGCTAAATTTCTGGATTTCTTTACCCATTCCACAGAGGCTCAGGACATTCTCATGGCAGAGCGGGGGGTGCCTGTATCAGAAAAGGTGGCTGATTATATCAAAAGCTCCCTCAACGAAACACAGCAGCAGGTATTTGATTATGTTGCCCGGGTATCCCAGGTGGCGGCTCCCATTGATCCTCCTTCGCCTACCGGTGCCAATGAGATTATTAAGCTCATAACCACATTGGGAGAGGAAATGCATTACGGAGATCTCTCCTATGAAGCTGCAACGGATCGCCTCCTTCAGGAAGGTGAAGAAATACTGACCCGGGCGGCTGCACAATAGGGGAGAAAGAGCCCCAACAGCCTTATCGGATGGATTGCACAGGCCGGAAACCGAATACCGGTTTCCGGCGGAAGGCATGCCCTAATACCGTCATTTCCCCTTCGGAAAGGAATGAAAACAGAACATGAATCACAGAAAAACAGGATTTTTCCATTGGTTGAACAAGGAACAGACTGCAGGTTATGTCTTTATCCTGCCATTCCTTATCGGACTTTTCTTTTTCACGCTTATTCCCATCATCATGTCCTTTATCCTGGCCTTCAGCAGCTATGATATTTTGTCGGCGCCTAAATTTGTGGGTACGTCAAACTTTATTCGTATGTTTACCAAGGATCCGCTTATGTGGAAGAGCTTTGGCATCACCTTCTTTTACGCGGTGGTATCCGTTCCCTTAAAGCTGACAGCCGCTCTTGCAGTAGCTCTTCTTTTTGTAAAGGGAACCGCCCTGACCTCCTTTTACCGTGGTGTTTATTACCTTCCTTCTATCATGGGCGGAAGCGTGGCGGTAGCCCTTCTGTGGAGAAGGCTTTTTGCCAGTGACGGGGCTGTTAATGCCCTTTTGGGGACGGTGGGGCTGCCTTCCGGGACGCCCTGGCTTGGACGAACCGATACGGCCATTTGGACTCTGATTATTTTATCCGTCTGGCAATTTGGTTCCTCCATGCTCATCTTTATTGCAGGGCTTAAGCAAATACCCTCATCGCTTTATGAAGCCGCTACGGTGGACGGCTGCAGCAAGCCAAGGCAGTTTTTCAAAATAACCCTGCCCATGCTTACACCGGTTATCTTTTTTAATCTAGTACAGCAGACCATCAACGGATTCATGGCATTTACCCAGAGCTTCGTCATTACCCAGGGCAAACCCATGAATTCCACACTTTTTTATACAGTTTATATTTACCAGAGATCCTTTGAATTTTACGAAATGGGTTATGGTTCGGCGATGGCCTGGTTTATGCTTGTTGTTATCGGCCTTTTCACCGCATTAATTTTCCGTTCGTCGACCAAATGGGTCTATCGGGCATCAGAGGGGGGCTGAACATGAAAAAAAGAAGACTGGCAGCCGGAATCATCTACCATCTCCTTGTTGGCGCAATGGCCATTGTCATGATTTATCCCCTTTTATGGCTTTTGGGGAGCTCCTTTAAGCCGGTGAAGGAAATTTATACAACTGCCCACAGCTTAATCCCCCAAACCTTTTTCCCTCAAAACTACATTAATGGGTGGCGGGGGTTTGCAGGAGTCAGCTTTTCCGTGTTTTTCAAAAACTCGGCGCTAATCAGTGTGGTGGGCACCATCGGCGCGGTATTGTCCTCGGCTGTGGTGGCTTTCGGTTTCGGCCGTTTGAATTTTAAGGGACGAAATGTCTGGTTTGTCTTAATGCTTCTGACCATGATGCTTCCCGGGCAGGTCATTATGATTCCCCAGTACATTATCTTTAACCGCATGGGATGGGTAGGTTCCTTTTTGCCCCTCCTCATTCCGCCCTTTTTCAGTGCCGCCTTTTTCGTTTTTCTCATTATTCAGTTTATATATGGTATCCCTAAGGAGCTGGACGAGGCGGCGAAAATTGACGGCTGTTCCTATTACGGTATTTTTTCCCGCATCATTCTGCCTCTCATTGTTCCGGCCATGGTCACCTGTGCTATCTTTTCGTTTATGTGGAAATGGGAAGACTTTCTTTCAGCTCTGCTCTACCTCAATAAACCCACCCATTACACCGTTTCCATCGCCCTTAAAATGTTTTCCGATCCTTCGGGAAGCTCTGACTGGGGAGCCATGTTTGCCATGTCCATCCTATCCCTGCTTCCTGTACTCACCATTTTTATTTTCTTCCAGAAATACCTGGTTGAAGGTATAAGTACTGATGGTCTCAAAGGCTAGTCATTCCTTAAAAATTGAACAAATCAAGCTATTCTAAGATTGGAGGAATCTATGAAAAGACATGGTTTTTCAAAATGGATCACTTGTGCAGTTTTAACTACCTTTATATCTCAATTATGGACGTTTCAGGTAGGAGGGAGCGCGTCCACTGAGGGCTTACTGATTAATGAAAGCACAGAAAATGTGGCAACCCATGACTTGTCTTCCGAAGACTTATTTTCCGCCGTTTCATCAGGAAGCACCGCTCTGGCCAGGGCGGCAGCGAATGGGACCGGCGAAGGGACTGTAGTCTCTATTCCTGCCGACGATATGGACAGTCAGGACTACCTTTTCAACAGCAAATATTATAAAAAGCTTGTGGCTACGGACACTGTCTATCTTTATCCAAAGGGCAATACCATTACCATGAATACCTTCGGGCCTGATGAAGAATGGGCGGGTGAGAGGTACATTACCTTGAGTAAAACCTCCGCTGATGATTGCCATATGGATATCACACCCGCAAAGCAGTATCCGTACATGGTTTTGTCCGGCGACTTTAAAAGCGACGGCCTGGGAGCTAACCCACGCCTGTTTTTTATTAGGGATGGGGTAACCCAGCAGGGCAAACGCTTTGACGACCAGATAGCAAAAATTAGCCCGGCGGGTGAACTGATACTGAAAAACGGAACTGTGGTTAAAACCCTGGAAGCCGGACAGTGGTTCAACTTAACGGCAGCCTGCGACCTTATGGAAAACACCGCCGATATCTATGTGGACGGAGAGCCGGTTTATGAAAATCTGCCCCTAAACCCGGAGATAAAAGGCCTTTCTCTGGTAAGGCTGTGGGTGGATGCCGGTTCAAATGGGAACTTAAGCTTTGCCAATGTCAAAATTATCGGACTAAAGAAGCCTTATGTTCATGGCCAGGAGAATACGGCCAGCATCTTTCCTGGTTCTGAAGCCATCGTGAGCTTTCTTCAGAGTAAAACAGCACTGCAGGGCTACAGCGGCGCGCTTTTTGCTCAGGGTGAGAAAACCGCTCTTGCTACATTACCTGTAGTAGAGGAAAAGGACATTCTTGTTTCGGAAGAAGCGCTTGAAAAAGGCTTTGGACTAAACCTTATATGGAATGAAACGGAACAAACCCTGAGTGACGGAGCAATTGAAATAAAAGCAGGCACACCCTATGTACAAAAGGAAAATGGAAGCGTCGTGCTGGATACAATTCCACGCATGATAAATGGACAGCTTATGGTACCGTTCAGGAATTTTGCGGAAAAGGTACTGGGAAGGTTTGTTTTTGACGACGGCTTCGGACTTCTGGTGGCGGGCGAAAGCAATGAAACCCTTTCGGAAGAGGATGCACAGCGGGTTAATGACTACATGTTCTATGAAAGGCCCTCCGCCTCGGCTATTGAAGCGAAATTCTATGAAGCAAGCAATAATGGGGCCGTGCATCCCCGCATACTTGCAACCAGCGAGGACTTTTTCGCCATTAATACACAGGCCCTTTCCGATGAAAGGGTGGACGCCTGGCGAGCGGATTTAATTGCTAAAGCCGACTCCGTCCTGCTTTTGGATCCTGTAAGCTATGTTTTTTCCGATGGCGTGAGGCTTTTGGCTGTTTCCAGAGAGGTTTTGAGGCGTATGGAGCTTCTGGGCTTTGCCTATCAGGTCACAGGAGATCAAAAATACGTGGACAGAGCCTGGGAGGATTTCGAGGCTGTAGGCCTTTTCCCGGATTGGCATGAAAATCATTTTATTGATTTGGCAGAGCTGAATGCCGCCATGGGCATTGGCTACGACTGGATGTATCACGGCCTGAACCAGGAGCAAAGAGTCTTTATTGTTGATGCCGTTAAAAGGCTTGGTCTCGAGCCTACACGGGACGGCTACTACGGCCGCCTTACCGGAGGCATCGCAAGCGGCTCCCGGCTTTTTACCGCGTTTGTGGGCAACTTCAATACCGTGGGCAACGGTGGTGCGGTTATCGCGGCCCTGGCCATTGCCGAGTCGGATCCGGTCTACTGCTTTGACATTGTTGAAAAAGCCCTCAGAAGCATTGAGTATACCTTTAAGGGCTTTAAGCCGGAAGGGGGCTGGGATGAGGGACCCAATTACTGGGGGTACACCATGTCCTACCTGTCCAAGTTTGTGGGAGCCCTGGACAGTGCTCTAGGAACGGATTTTGGCCTGATGAAATCCCAGGGGACGGATAAAACAGGTATTTGGGCTCTGGGACTTGAGTCACCCTCAGGGAAAGGTCTGTTTAATTTCGGAGATACCTGGGAAAACACCCATATCAGTTCGCCGGCCTTTTCATGGTTAGCTCAGAAGTACAATACCCCGGGCTACTTTTCCACCAGGGCAGCCATGATGGCGTCCTTGCGGGAATCTCCTACCGTATACGATCTTATATGGTACACACAAGACGCGTCCACCGGGGGGCTTACCCTGCCCCTGGACAGCAAAACCGCCGGTGTTCAGACCTCCTTTTCCATGAAGGGCTCCCTGGTAGATCCGGATGCTCTGTTTGTGGGCGGTAAAGGCGGGCAGGGCTGGTCCAATCATAGCCATTGCGACAAGGGAAGCTTTGTTTTTGATATACTGGGAGAACGCTGGGCTATTGATTTAAGTCCTGAGGATTACAATTTTTCAGCGCTGCCCGGAAATTTCCCCAAGGTTTACCGAAGGCGCACGGAAGGCCACAATACACTGGTAATCAATCCTGACAGCACGGAGGGCCAGATCAATTCCAGCTATGCACCTATTACCGATTTTGTTTCCAAGGCCAGAGGAGGCTATGCCCTTGTTGACTTGTCCCAGATGTACATTGGGGTTAATTCCGTGAAGAGAGGATTCCTTGTAGGTGACGACCGGCGAAGTCTGACCATCCGGGATGAATTGGATTTAATGGAGACATCTGATATATACTGGTTCATGCACACCCGGGCCGAGATTACCCTTGTCGGAAATACGGCTATACTTACCCAGAACGGCAAGAGTATAAAGCTTGAGTATGTAACAGACGCTCTCCAGGTGCAATTCAGCGTCATGGATGCAAGTCCCCTTCCAACCTCACCCAATCCGGCAGGACAGACCTCCAATGCGGGAATAAAAAAAATTGCCATTAAGCTTACAGGCCAGGGAAGAATCAACCTCACCGTAAAGCTTTCCCCTGTAGGTGAGCCTGCGGAGGTAAGTGAAATGAACCTTTTACCTCTTTCCCAGTGGGACATTCCCGAGGGGGAGATAGAGGAGCGGGAGGATCTGCGGTTAAGCCAAATTTATGTGGACGGCAGGGAAATTGCCCTCTTTGACCCCAACCAGTACCAGTATAAGGTATTGTACGACCAAAGCACCGGAAAGCCTGAAATAACCGCCCAGGGCCTGTCACAGAGCGCACGGGTGGAGCTTCTGACAGATGAAAACGGCAATACGGTTATTAAGGTATATGACAGTGCGAGCCTTTTCAGCCGGACCTATACCGTAGCCTATATCGAAATTCAAGTACCGGAGGATGTGGCTGGCTACAGCCGGTATTCGGTAGTGGATGTGGTGGTCAGCTCCGAGGTAGAGCCTGAAAACAACAGCTTTAACCTTTTGGACGGGAGGTTGGATACCCGGTGGACCGGAATGGGCATTGGGGAGTGGGCACTAATTGATTTAGGCAGCATAAAGGATGTTGACGCTATAGGTATTGCCTTCTGGAAAGGCAATCAGCGGGCCTATAGCTTTGATATAATGGCTTCGGAGGACGGTGTCAGCTTCCACAAGGTTTATCAGGGAAAATCATCAGGCTTAACCGAGGATTATGAAATTCTCACCACCCAGGGGTTAAGGACACGGTTTATAAAGTATATAGGCTATGGAAATCCTGTAAACATCTATAATAATGTGCTGGAATTGGCTGTATTAAAGAATAAAGACCACTAAGGAATAATGGGCACTCTGCCATTGGTACTGTGGAAACAGCAAAAAGCGAGAAGGCTTCAAGTCTTCTCGCTTTTCTTATGGCAGCCATTTTAGGGCTGCTGAATTCTTCACAAGATCCAAATCAAACCGCCAGCTTCTTTGAAGGGAATTTCTGCTGAAGCTCTATATAGGCGTTAGCCCGAACCAGAGCCTGCTCTACGTTTTCGCAGAAGTTATCGGCGCCTACCAGCTCTATAAAGCCATGGTTTTTCAGCACCTTATAGGGCTGATCATAAAGCTGGGTAAAGAGAACCAGGATCCTCTTTTTCCGGCAATAGGAATAGGCTTTAAAAAGAGCGTGATATCCGGTGGCATCAATAAAGGGCACATGCCGGAGCCGGAGAATGAGGACGCGGGTGGGTTTTTCATTGTACTGAATGGTATTGGTAAATTTATCGGCAGCCCCGAAAAAGAAGGGGCCGTAAATCTGATAAATCTGTATGGCTGGATTGATGCCTTCCGGACTGTATAGGGCAATATCCGAGCTGTCTTCCAGATCCTCCTTAATGGATTCAACCTTGGTGTAATCAGCCATACGCTTCATAAAGAGAAGCGCTGCCATGACAATGCCAAATTCGATAGCAACCACAAGGTCCAGAACCACTGTGAGAACAAAGGTCAGAAGCAGCACGGCAATATCCATTTTAGGCGCTTTAAGGAGATTTTTAAATGCCCGCCATTCACTCATGTTATAGGCCACTATCATTAA
>JAFADM010000152.1 GCA_023424865.1 Bacillota bacterium
AATCAAATCCTCCTCAATTCGGCAAGGGCTTTCTCTCTTGCTGTACGGTCAGTATCTATTATATCGTCGAGAACAGGCTTGCTATTCACTGAATGTGAAAGCATTACCTTTTCAATTAATTCTGGAATTTGGTGGAAAGCCAGCTCTTTTTTCAGAAAACCGGCTACCGCAATTTCGTTGGCCGCATTCATGGCGGCAGGCATGGTTCCCCTAATTCCGGCGGCTTCATAGGCCAGAGCCAGGCAGCGGAAGGCAGTGAGATCCGGCTCCTCGAAGGTGAGGCTCCGGGTATCCTTAAAGGACAGCCTTTTAAAAGGATTGGACTGTCTTTCAGGCCAGGTGAGGGCAAGCTGGATGGGTACACGCATGTCGGGTGCTCCCAGCTGGGCCAGTACTGAACCGTCCCTGTAAGACACCATGGAGTGGATAACGCTTTCTTTATGTATCACTACCTCTATATCGGCTGCCGCCACATCAAACAGCCACATGGCCTCAATGACCTCCAGGCCCTTATTCATTAAGGTCGCCGAATCAATGGTAATTTTACTTCCCATGCTCCAGTTTGGGTGCTTGAGGGCCTGCTCCAGAGTAACGGTCTTAAGCTGTTCGGGGGTATATCCCCTGAACGGGCCTCCCGAAGCAGTAAGAAGAATTCGCTCCACATCCTTTGCCCTGTTTCCCGTAAGGCACTGAAAAATTGCGGCATGCTCACTGTCTACCGGCAGAATTTCCGTCCCGGATTCACGGGCCGCATCCATTACCAGAGACCCGGCTGTTACAAGGGTTTCCTTGTTGGCAAGCGCAAGCTGCTTACCCGCTTTTATGGCCTTCATCGTAGGAAGAAGGCCGGCAATTCCTACCAGGGCGGAAAGTACCGTATCTGCTTCATCCATTTGAGCCGCTTTAAAAAGGCCTGCCTGTCCGCCTACAATTTCAACAGGCAGATCGGCAACCCTTTCCTTTAAAGTTTTTGCTCCGTTTTCATCAAAGACTGCGGCTAATGCCGGTTTAAACCGGCGAATCTGTTTTTCAAGAAGATCGATATTGGACCCGGCGGCCAGAGCCACCACTTTTATATTAAGGTTTTCACATACCTCCAGGGCTTGTACACCGATGGAACCGGTGGAACCCAAAACTGCTAAAGCTTTTGTCATATAATATAACCTTTCCGGACTCTGTCATTATAAGTCAATCTCTTGCTATCTTAAAAATAACTCAATATAAATATACACGGTAGGTGCAACAAACAAAAAGCTGTCTACCCTGTCCATTATACCTCCGTGACCTGGAATTAGTCTGCCAAAATCCTTGATGCCCGTTATGCGCTTAAAAGCGGAGGCCGTCCAGTCCCCAAGCTGGGAAACGATGCCGCACAACAGGCCGATGGCCGCAAAATGGAGCCAGTGAATGGGTTCTCCCGGCATCCTGTTGACAAAAAGGATACCGTAAGCCACCATAACGAGCATACAGCCCAGCATACCGCCAATAGAGCCCTCCACGGTTTTTTTAGGGCTGATATCAGGAACAATTTTATGCTTTCCGAATTTTACTCCCACAAAGTAAGCAAAGACATCGGTGACAGAAGAGCCGATGATAATAAACCAGGTGTATTCCAGGCCCCTGTCCAATACCCGGGTTAATACGGCGAAGCTTAAGAGAAGCGGAATATAGGCTATGCTGAGAAGAGTATGGGAAATATCCTCCATACGCGTTCCCGGCTTGCCCTTACCAAATATAAATTTGGTAAATAAATACAACAGGCCTGCAATGAGAAAGGTCTTGGAAAAGTATGAAATAAAAACCCAGGCCTTGTCCGACAAATTTTGCAAAAGAGGATCCGAAGCGCCGGAGGAATAAGCTCCTAACACAAGCAGCAAAGCCCCGACATAGGCCAGATACAAATCAATATGAATATCCTTTTGCCGAAGAGCCCGCCCAAATTCATACAACCCGGTTATGGTCGCAAACAAAACCAGAATCGCCATGGCGAAGGGCGGCGAAAAAACCACTACTGCAAATATAAGTGCCACAACGAAACCGCTCAGGATACGTACCCTCATTTCATATCCCCCCAAATCGCCTCTGTCTTTTTTGATAGGCCAAAATGGCATCCTTTAAATGCTTTTCGCTAAAGTCCGGCCACAACACATCCGTAAAGTAAAACTCCGAGTAGGAACACTGCCAGATTAAAAAATTGCTCAGACGCATTTCACCGCTGGTACGAATGAGAAGATCCGGATCGGGAATGTCATGGGTATATAAATGCTGGGAAACGGTTTTTTCATCAATCTCCGAAAGCTCCCCTGCCGCTTTTTTCTCGCTAATGCTTCGAATAGCGCTTACCAGCTCCTGGCGGCCGCCGTAGTTCAATGCGATTACAAATTCCAACCCCTCCACATGGGCGGTATTTTTCTCCGTTTGCCGGATCTGCTCCTGCATCTCCGCTGAAAGGCGGTTCCTGTCTCCGATGACCCGAATGCGGACCTTTTTATCCCTAAGCTCTTCCTCTGCGTTTTTTAAATACTCAAGAAGAAGCTTCATGAGCTGATCCACTTCCTCAGAAGGCCTGGACCAGTTTTCGGTGGAAAAGCAATAGGCAGTCAGATATTTTACGCCCAAATGGTAACAAGCCTCGACCACCTTCCGGAGCGTACGGGAGCCCTCCCGGTGCCCCATGCTCCGGGACAGGCCTCTTTGCTTGGCCCACCGGCCGTTTCCATCCATAATAATAGCAATATGGGCAGGTATCCTATCCCTGTCCAGCTCGATCTTTTTCTTGAAAAACATGCACAACTCCTAGGTTTGTATTTAAACCAAACGCCTGTACGGGCTATTCTTATAACCTTCAATCGATCCTAATGATACCAAAAAAAAGATGGGATGACCACACCCTGTTTCCATTTCTTCAAAAGGATCCAGGCCTTCATATAGCCATAAACGGAAAGCATGGTGAGGGTACTGTAAAAAGCACCCTTGTACCTTCCGGCAAATTCCAGAATCATAAAGGCCACCATAGCCCCCAGCATATAAACGGACATAGCTCTCAGTGTTCCTTCTGTTTTACCAGTAATAGAAAGTCCTGCCATTGCCAGAAGAGCCCCGAAAAGAACAAGCCCATTAAAACGGGTAATCAAATCGGTATAGGCTTCATACAGATCTGACGATTGAAAGCGGGTATACACCGACTGCCATCCCGTGATGACACCTGCTGTAAACGCTTCATTATTCCAAAGCGCAAGCTTGTTTTTAAAATGCTCAGGAATGCGAAGACCCATCTCCCAGTAGCGTTCCAAGCCAAGCTCAGCAAAATGGGACTGGAACAGGGAGGGTGCGGCATACTGTGTCTTTGCCTCTTCAAAAGCTTGGGCATCTTCACTGCTCCATGCGCCTCCGCTTTCATAATTGCCTCCCACATACAAATTCCAGCCGTAGCTTGAGGAGGGCTTTTCGTAACCGCTGACAGAAGTAGTAACAAGCCCCAGTGCCGTGCTGCCGATGAGAAAGATCGCCATAAGCACCGCCGCGCTTCCCAGCCTTTGCTTTAAACGGGCCTTAGAAAAGAGGAAATAATAAAGAAGAACGGCCAGCACGAAAAGTATGCCGGTAGGTCTGAAATAATTGCCTGCCGCACAGAAGACACCTGCCGCGCCCAGGTAAAGATACCGTTTAGAGCCTTGCTCACGCAGGCTTAATGTAAAGAAGAAAAAGGCTCCTGTGAGCAGAGCCGAATAAAGATATTCTCCTCCGGGAAGAAGGGTGAAAACCAGAATAGAGGGGTTTAGGGCCACGAATATGCCGGCAGCCGCACCGGCCTTTCTGCCTGCGCACATTTCCATAATTCCAGCAGCAAAGCCTGCTTCCATCGATCCCAGTACCAGGTTGACAGCTCTGGGCACCCAGGTATGTTCACCCAGAAGTTGATACAAAAAAGTCAGGAAGGCGGGAAAATTGATGGAATGGGGAAAGATTCCGAAATAGAACATATCCATCTCCTGCCCGGTATACAGCTTATGGGCAATGGATAAAAATCCGCCATAATCGCCTTGGGGCGTCAGGTTTAAAAACACGCAGACCGGCAGCCTTACAAGAAGGGTCAGTGTAGTGAAATAAACAATTCTGATTAAAAGGCTGCCTTTCTCGAAAAGCACTTTTCGTAAACCATAGGTTAAAAGAAAGCATCCGGCCAGCACCGTAAAATACCCGGCTATGAGAGCCAAAGAACGGGTAATCAGATTAAGAAAAAGGGAAAGGATAATAAAAAGAAGGCATACTGCCTCTATTAGCGTAAACAGCTTAAACAGCCTGCTCCTGCTGTTTTTTCCACTTGTATTATCTCTTTTTTCAGATATAGGCTTCAAAAAAGTCCTCCTTAGTACTTAAATCCCTCAGGACTTTGTTAAATGCAAAAGCCTCCGTTGGGGCTCAGAACCTGGCCCGTAATAAAATCCGCCCCGGACGAAGCGAGAAAAAGAACACTTTCAGCTACGTCTCTCACGGTTCCCAGGCGCATCAGGGGAGTTTCCTCCGACAGGGTTTTTTTATCCTCCGAAGACAGCTGGCCCAGCATATCCGTCTCAATGACACCGGGAGCCACACAATTAACCTTGATCCCGGAAGGGCCCAGCTCTTTGGCAAGAGCTTTTGTAAAACCGATAACCGCAGCCTTGGCCGTCGAATAGTGCACCTCACAGGAAGCGCCGGTAATTCCCCATATAGAGGATATATTAACCACTTTTCCGTTTTTTTTTCGGATCATTCCCGGAATTACAGCCTGACAGCAATTAAAAAGGCTTTTTACATTAACGGCCATCATTCTGTCCCAATCCTCTTCCAAAATATCCGTAAAGAGCTTTTGAGCTGCTATTCCCGCATTATTGACAAGAATATCCGTCGCTCCGTTCTCTGCTTCAAACAAACGAACAAAGGCATTTACTTCTTTTCTTACGGACACATCGGCCTTATAGGCAGTAACGGTCAAGCCCCTGTTGCGCAGGCTTTCCTCCAGACCGCGGGCTTCCTTCTCGGAATTAAGATAGGTAAACCCTACTTTGTAGCCTTTATCTGCAAAAAGGCGTACAAGTTCACTTCCTATCCCCCGTGATCCGCCTGTTATCAATACCGTTTCTCCCATTTGTCCTCCATGCCTCTGCATGCATCCTAAGTACCTATTTTTCATTTTTTACGGCCTATTGAGCCATCTTTTGCAATCATAGCACTTATAAGAAGCTTACTTCAATAAATATACCCACTTTACCGTCTTTGAGCCCAAGAGTAAAAGCAACATAAGCCTGACTCCTGTCTGCCTGTCCCTTTAAAAGTACCTTTTTAATCAAAGCCATGTCTGCTGCTTTTATGCTAAATTCATTCCGACTGGAAAACACGAATGGTATTTTTAACCGTTTTGGCCTCGTAAAGGGCTTTATCCGTGTTGACGATGAGCTTTGCCGAATCCATCCCCCTGGTATATGTAGAAACACCAAAGCTGGCAGTAAGGGCTATGCCTGATATTTTTCCAACGGAAACCTGATGAAAGGCCCTTTGAATCTTTTCACAGACGCCGACAGCCTCGTCTACCGTCCTGTTTTTAAACAATATGCAAAACTCATCCCCGCCGTAACGGAAAGGAATTGCCTCAAGGCAATGGGCTTTCATAATTTTCCCCAGCTCAATGAGGCAGCGATCTCCAAAAATATGCCCTAGATTATCGTTAAGCATTTTAAAATTATCGATATCCAGCATGACAAAAATATAGCTTGACTCCGACTCGTCCTCCTCCATATCCTTAACGGCGTTGTGAAGGGCTTTTCTGTTATAAATGCCGGTTAATTCATCAATATAAAGCTTTTCCTGCAACTGATGCCTCTCCATTTCCTTCTGAATACTTGCTGCGTTTTTTTCCTTCTCAAAGCGGATGACAACCATGCAAACAGCGGAAAAGGCTGCGAGTATAAACAAAGCAATAAAGAAATCCACGCGTCTCAGGGTGTTATCAAAAATACTGACCTTATCGATATCCCACTTAATAAAAACTTCTGAAAGAATAACAGCGGCGGTGCTCATAGCGGAGGTAATGATGGTCAGCCTGTAATTGGCGTAAATGGTGGTCAGGATAATGGGAATGGCAAAGATGAAATACAGGTTCGTGAAATAAATATGTACGGTAAATAGAACAAAGCATATAACAACAAAGAGCAGCGATACAACATAGATTTTCTTTTCCTGAAGCAATTTCTCTGATCCCATAACCCGATAATCAATGTAGACACATGTCAGATTCAGAAAAGCAGGGACAATAATGAACTTGATTGTAAAGATAACGGGTGTTGTATTGAGTTCGTCGGAGTGTACAATAAACCAGCCTAGAAAGCATTCTACAAAAACAGACAGCAATACCAGCGCAACGGTGGTTTTATAATGCAGATTCAGCCAGTTTTTATCAATACGCGCATATTCATTCTGTATTTCAACAATATGTGTTTTTTCCATAATACTCCACGTTGTATTGGCATTCTCTTTTTCTTAATATTAGGCATCTTCACAAGATAATCTCAAGATATCAGAAATTATTCCTATTTGACACAATCATATCAGACCAAACTTAATTAATCAATTCTGTCGGATTTAAAGTAAAAATAAAACTTTTAGCTCCATAAAATTCACTTGCAAATGACTAAATACACAAAAATTCTTGTAGTGGAATATAAGTTTGTAGTATCATAGACTAGAGTATGTACTAAAATACATGATTAACTTATTGACAGATTGCCTAGGAGAATCATGCATGATTATGGAAATACAAAACGCTTCTCCCTATCGCTACAAAGCCTATATTTGCAGCAGCAGGGGCAGTGTGGACGTAAAAACAGCTCATAGCCTCTATTATGAACTTAGTCGCTTCATTATCCCGCAGGCTTTTCGAAGCACGGGACAAAACAAGCGTCCAGGTGAGTTTTATCTCAGGCGAGAGGATTCCCGTGAGGGAACGGGGCTTTCAGAAAAGCTGTGTGAAGCCCTCCATCAATCAGAATACTTAATTGTTGTTTATTCGGGACAATCAGAGGATTCAGCCCGAATGGCTCTTGAAATAACCTATTTTCAGTCACTGGGAAGAGAAGACCACATTATTTTCGCACTAACCGGCAACAGTCCCGAGGAGCTTTTACCTCAGCCTGTATTCAATCTCAAGTTTGCTTCAATGTCTTCAGCCCATGCGATGCCCGGCGCAAATGACAGCGATGCCATTCCCGGTCTTATCGATTTGAGAGCCCCCCATTTTTCAGGCAATCTTAAAAAAATGAGGAAGGAAAAATTCAAGATATTGGCCATCCTATTAAATTGCAGTCATGAAGATCTTCAGCAAAAGCAAGGCAGAAAAAAGACGGGCAGAATTGCACTGGTTGTTGCAGCCATGCTTCTGTTCACTGTTTCAGCGCTTGCCGGGAATGCTTTTTATCGAAATAAAGCAGAAACTAATCGCCGTGATCAGGTACAAACTGAAATTGTCGAAAACATGTCCCACATGGCCCAGCGCTATGACCACATTAATAAGCTGCTTAACCGTACTTTGAGCGAAATAGAAACAGCCAAAACCCAGGCTTCCCAGGAGGATCCCACCCTTAATCTGGATAAGCTTAAGGATGCCTTTGTGGGAATGTCCGGTGATCTTGTAAACCTTCAAAGCATTTATCCCATTACCGATACCCATCTGGATCTTCTCACTGCTCTTTTGGAAGAAAAGAGTGATGAGGCTGTTCAGGAGAATTTGGAAAACTATATTAATCTTATACGTGCCTCGGATGAAAAGCTTAATGTTCTGGCAAATAAATTCCTTTCCACCTCCGGAAAAATAGATGATCCTGCTTCCGCAGCTTTTGAACTGTCAATGCTTTCACTGGATATTCAGGGCATACTGGATTTCTACGGAATTATATATTGTGACGCCACACTGCTTCTCCAGGCATTGGACTACAAGGTTGTGCTCGTGGCCGAAGCTAATAATGATGCGACTACCCGAAAGCTTCCAGAGGTAAAATCCGGGGACAATTTGGATGATCAGGCTGTTAAAGCCAATGGAACGCTTATTAAAACCATTTTGGGCGCGTATATTCTTCTGGAAAAAGATCGCCTGACCGAGATGGAAAAGCTGGTAAAGCAGAGGGTTGAAGCCTTATCGCCTCCAACGGGCAATCTTGTTTCACCCGTAAACACGCCCTTAACCCCTGATGAAACAGACCCGGAATTGTCCGGCTGGTCCATGAACAATACGTATCTTTCCCTCATTACCCTCCTCCCTGACGAAACTCCGGATGCCTTGCTTGCCAAAGCCCGTGCCTTGAGGGATTTATTTAAATTTGACGATGCCGTCAAGCTTTACACCCTTTACGGTGAGCGTTTCAAATCGGTGGATCCTTATGCCTCCGCCTTTTCAAAGGCTGCCGTTATGTTCACCCTCTATCAAAAGGAGTTCGGATCTGCCACCGGTTTATATGTGCTGGAGGTCACACCGGACAGTAAAGGGGATAAGGCAGGATTGCTTCCAGGGGATATACTCTTAAGCTATGGCGGAACCAAAAATCTGACGGTTGAAGGCCTTTTATTGGAAATTGAAAAAAATAAAAGTCAAAGCGCTATTGAAATTGAAGTTTTGCGCTTTGACTCTACCGGGGTTGTTTCCAACACCACATTAATCATAAAGGGAGGAGCTATGGGGCTGGAGTTAATGCCTCTTTAGCCTTAACTCTTAACCTTTTTCCCCATTTTCTTAATTTTATCATTCTTTCTTTTTTCAAAGGAAAGCCGTTCCCGTTCCAGCTTGAGCCAATGCTCCCATCTTTTTTCCGAAAGCCGCCCGCTTCTTAAGGCTGCCTTCACGGCACAGCCGGGTTCCCTCTGATGACGACAGTCCCGGAAGCGGCATTGAGCGAAAATTTCCTCCAAATCCTCAAATACCTCCGTCATTCCCTCTCCGCCCTGCCAGAGCTTCAGCTCTCTCATACCGGGAGTATCCAGGATTAGTCCTCCCCGGTCTAAAACAAAAAGCTGGCGGTTGGTTGTCGTATGCCGTCCCCTGGCATCATCCTCCCGGATTTCCTTTGTCAGCTGTATTTCCATACCGGCAAGACAGTTTACCAGCGTGGATTTTCCCACACCCGAGGAACCAACAAGCGCTATGGTTTTACCTGGTGAAAAATAGGCTGCCAGCGCGTCCATATTCTCCTGAGTCACACCGCTTACCCCATGTATATCTACGCCTTTTACAGCATTTCTAAGCTCAAGCAGGCGTTCCTCACTGTCCGGGCAGAGGTCAATTTTAGTAAAGACAGCTACAGGAACAGCTCCGCTTTCCCACGCTGCAATGAGATAACGCTCCAGCCGCCTGAGATTAAAATCGGCGTTGAGAGATTGAATGAGAAAAACATAATCCATATTCGAAGCCACTATCTGTTCTTTCGTAACAGTACCGGCTGCCGCTCTTGAAAATTTAGTTTTCCTTGGCAGCAGACTGGTAATAACCCCATCGGAATAGGTATCGGACCGTTTATAAAGCACCCAGTCACCCACCACCGGCAAGTCATTGCCCTCTGCTAAAGCTGGGGCAGGGCTTGCAAGGAAGCTGCCCTCCTCGGAAGCCAGACGAAGGCGGTGTCCGAAATCCGTCATCACTCTGGCAGGCCTGCCCTGCTGTTCGACCTGCGCCTTTAGTGCTTCCTCCAAAAAAGAGTTCCATCCCAAATCGTTTAAATTTATATTATTCACGCTTAATCCTTCTCCTTTTTCATTCTGACTGCTGAGCCTTACATCATTTCTTAAAAACGGCATAAAAAAACACGCCCAATCGCGTGCCCCAGTGCCGGTTCTTATTTTTCCGGCAGCTTTAACTTCTGCTCTTGTTCCTTTTTTGTGCGCAAAACAGGCGTATGTCCTTTTAAGACGACACGCTTCGTTTCCGCACCGTTATGAAGCTATCTATAAAACACCTCAATCAATTTTTTTGCCATAATACACCTCTCCTTTCAGGAGTATTCCGTACTTTTAGATAAGGGGTTATTATCCACCCACTTCTCATCTTACGTTGGCAGCCCAAACACCGTCAAGTGGATAAAATGGTTATAACCAAATGCTCGGTACTCATGCCCCTTTTCACATTAAATAAGCTGTCCTCCCGCTCGGAGGACAGCTTTGACATTCTTTAGATGATACAACCCAATGCCATAAAGAAGGATTAACTCTGCTACAGCCCTATTAAACCTTAAGCAGCAGCAAAATAATAGAAACCAGGCTCAGACAAACGCTCACAAGGCTTATAAAGGCAACGACCTGCTTGGGATGAAGCCCGGAGGATAAAAGGCGATGGTGAATTTGCCCCGCATCGGCCTTATAAATAGGCTGGCCTTGTAAAAAGCGCCGCAGAATTACAAAGAGATTGTCAAAAATGGGAACTCCCAGTGCCAGTACAGGTATGAACAGGGAAATAAGTGTGGCCTGCTTAAAGGCACCGTCCAATGCAATAATACCTAATACAAAGCCCAGGAAATTGGCTCCCGAATCCCCCATAAAAACCCTGGCAGGATGCTTATTGTAGCGCAGGAAGCCCAAAACCGCTCCGATAACCAGGACGCACAGCACGGCAGACTCTCCCCTGTCCTTGGCCAAAGCCACCACAAAAAGCGTTGCTCCGGCTATGGCTGTTAAACTGCCGGCAAGGCCGTCTATGCCGTCAGACCAGTTTATAACCGTTGTTACACCCAGAAGCCACAAAATGGTCAGGGTAAACTGTAAAAAACCAGGAAGCACAATATAGGCATCGTTAAAAGGGTTTGTAAAGCCGTAGAAAACAATATCCGAATAATAAACGATGATGGCTGCGCCGATTTGTACCATCAGCCTTGGCCAGACAGGAAATTCCTTCCCTCTGGTTTTAAACCAGTCGTCCACAAGACCGATTGCCAAAATAAGAAAGGCCGCGAAAAGCACAGTATAGGTTTGCATTCCCTCGGGCTTGGCAAAAAGCAGATAACCCACCGCAAAGCCAATAAATATAACAACACCGCCGACGAGGGGCACCGGCTCCTTATGTTTTTTCCGTTCAGTTGGCTTGTCCACAAATCCCTTTTTAACGGAAATGCGGATGAAAACCGGCATAAGCAGAAAAACCAGAATAAATACCGTAATTAGGGCAAATACGTAATCGTACATTATTTGTGACACCTCTTACAGCCCGTTTTCTTATCTCCGCCGCGTACGGTGCCAGTTACCGTATATGGAAGCTCATCTTCGGGCTCTTTAGTAAAACAAACTTTAGACGGAACATATCAGGACAACGCAAGGGATCGCGTACTTATTATAAACGCGATCCCCAGATGTGCCGCCCTATTTATTATGCCATGGGGCAAGCTGTTTTAGCATTACATTTTCTTATCATTTTTGAGGCGGTGTTCAAAAACCGATATTCAGGCCTGTTACAGGCTCTGTGCCCGAAGCAATCGGGAAATAGAGCTCAATTTTTTCAGGATTCCCAGGCTCGGGATAGCGCTCGTGAACAGTACCGACAATCGTTAATTCTTTATTGGACGTCATTTTTTCAAATACTTCGCCGTACCCGGTCAAAGTGCAGTCTACCACCAGGTAGGTTTGTGCAGGGGTAACCCATTTTGACCAACCCTCGGGAGCCTCGGCGTGAGGCTCGGCCTCACATCCGGCCATGTATTTGCCGTATTCACCCCAGCGCTTATTCTGCTCGTCGACATCATTCATCGCTCCCCAAAGTCCCGCAGGATTTCCTTTTTCGTCGTACCGGATAAGGGAGGCGATTTCCTTGAAACCCGCATTCGCCGAATCCCATAAGGGAAGAATCCATTTACCCGGTTCACCGGCCGGTCCCATGCCCATTTTTCCAATGACACTAAACGCTTCCTTGTAAACAATTCGTGTATTCATAATACTTCTCCTAAATACAAAGATGCGTTCATTTTATATCAAAAACCTGACAGCCTTCTGTCATATTGAAATAACTTTTATAGAAGCTGTGCCCTGTTTTTAAAGGGCTGGACGGTTTCTTGTAAGTATGGCGTCCACCAGGCCATAGCCTCGTGCATCCTCAGCCGTCATGTAAAAATCCCTTTCCACGTCCTTTTCAATGCGTTCCAGCGGCTGTCCCGTCATTTCGCTCAGCATGCGGTTTGTTTTGTCCTTTATTTTTAAAAGCCAATCCGTGTGTATTTTTATATCGGTCGCCTGGCCCTTTAACCCCCCGGACAATAAGGGCTGGTGAATAAGAACCTCACTGTTTGGAAGTGCATAGCGCTTTCCCTTTGCGCCTGCCGCCAGTAAAAAGGAACCCATGCTGGCTGCCATACCGATGCAGATGGTGGAAATATCGGGCTTAACATACTGCATGGTGTCGTATATGGCAAAGCCCGCGGTCATAGAGCCGCCCGGACTGTTGATATAAAGCTGAATGTCCTTGTCGGGATCCGCCGATTCAAGAAAAAGCATCTGGGCAATCACAAGACTTGCGCTTACATCGGTAACTTCCTCACCCAAAACAATAATTCTGTCGTTTAAAAGCCTGGAATAAATATCATAGGAGCGTTCGCCCCTGCTGGTCTGTTCAACAACTACGGGAACAAGACTCATAAAAAGCACATCCTTTCAGAAAAACGCTATGCACACATTTTAACTCCGCCCACTGTATTCCTTCTGACAGGGTTCAGCTTCATACTTTTCCTGTACTCGCCGGGCGATATGCCGTAAGCTTTCTTAAAGGCCCGTGAAAAGGCTTCAAGGGAACCGAACTGATAGGAAAAGGCAATATCGGTAATGGTACTGTGGGTATCCTTAAGCTCTCTTGCCCCTTCTGCCAGCCGTCTTTTCTGAATGTATTCCCTTACCTTCATTCCCGTTGTACGGGTAAAAAGCCGATGAAAATGAAAATCCGAATAATAGGCGTTTTTGGCCAGATCCTTCAGCCGGATTTTATTCTTTAAATTGTTCTCAATATAATTCAGGGATTCATCTATCCGCTGCTTTACAGAATTCAACTCCAACACCTTCCTGTCATCCCTATAAAATAGGCTTCGTTTATTTTATTATAGCCCCATTGCCGCGGATTTGCCTGATATTTCTTGCGCTATCGCAAAAGCTGTCCTATTGGGATCCAACCGGATTATCTGGTTGCTGAGCATCCGGAGCAGCCTGCACAGCTGGAGCAATCGCCGCAGCTTTGAGCGGGTAAACGGAAGGGTTCTATGTAGAATTTACAATCCTTGACGGAATACTCCCTGTGTCCTCCGATTCTTACCTTCTCCCCTTCAAAATCCAATTTCAATGCTTCCAGAAAGAAGCTGCCGTCATCCAAAAGATTGGCTTTCACTTCGGGCTCATAAATATGAACCATTTCCGACTCATCCATAACCGTAACCTTGTCACTGGTTGTCAAAACGCTTTTTAAGCTGCCATTTTCGTGAAAGACCACCGAATGGGTGTCCTTGTAAAAAGAGAAGGAATAGAGATCGTAGGCTTGAAGCTGCCCGATGGGCGAAAGGATTTTCACAGGACTGGAAGGCTCAAAGGATCTGAGCGTACCGTCAGGATAATAAGAAATGCCTGTTCGTGCTCTGAATCGGCCCAAAGGCGTATCAATCGTCAGCCTGTCCTTAGGCCACAAGGTTATGCCTTTTATTTCACCGTTTTCATAAAAATAGATTCCTATTATTTTCGTTTTTATGGTGCCTTGCGGTAGCTTGAGCTCCAGCTCCCGTGCCAGCCCATATTCTTCATCTTCTTCCCAGTATCCTGAAATTTGACCATTAAGAGGAAAAAGCCGATTAATTCCACCATTTTCATGAAAGGTAATAAGCTCAGCAGGAAGAATTCCCGCCGGTGTGGGAACCATGGTCGTATCATTGAGTGATATGCTCTTAAGAGCGCCGTCCGGATAAAAGGTCACCGAATGGATGTACTTTCTTCGAACGGAGGCATATTCATACTGGGGAACCAGAATACCATAGGAGGTTTTAAGCTCCGAAGGCTCTTCGAGCATACATTCCTTCAATGTACCGTCCGGGTAGTGCTGGCTTGAGGTAATGCCCTTGAGAGGGCCATAGCGCGTTTCATAGTTCATTCCTTTGCCTCTCCCTTACTT
>JAFADM010000207.1 GCA_023424865.1 Bacillota bacterium
TGAGTGTGCTCTGGCTTATAAGCCTATGGAAGAAATTATTGGCAACATTGGGGATACGGTTACCATTACCGAAATCATCAAGCCCATCTATAACTTCAAGGCGGCGGAGTAAGGCCGTAGCCGATTATGCAGCTATTCTCCTTGCTGCCTGCCTTAGGAGCCGGCAGCCTTTTGAGGGGGACAACCAACGCGGCGTTCATTCGCTTCTTTCCAAGCCCTTTGGGCAGCCCCTTTATAGGAGACTTTCCAAAGGATGGGGCAATGTGATTGACAAGCTTAAGGATTCACAATACAATGATAATATTAAAGTGTTAGTAACAGATGTGTCAGTGTAACCTAAAGCCTACATACATGCATAAAGGTGCTTCAAATAAGCAATAAATGCTAGTATGGCTGTAAGTCAACAGTAACCCAATGAGGTGGAAGTAAATTTGGATGAGATGCTGAGAAACAAAAAAGGCTTAACCGAGGAAGAATTTTTAAAGGTTTATGATGCGGGTAAATATGATAGGCCCTCTGTAACGGTGGACATGTTGATTTTCACCGTGGTCAGTCAGGAGGAGGAAAACTACAGGAAGCTTCCTGAGAAGGTTTTAAAGCTGCTTATGGTGAAAAGGGGAGACCATCCCTACCTGGGGCAGTGGGCCTTGCCGGGAGGCTTTGCCTCTGTCCGGGAAAGCCTGGAAGAAGCCGCTCTTCGGGAGCTTAAAACAGAAACCAATGTGGATAATGTTTACATGGAGCAATTATACACCTGGGGCGATGTGGGAAGAGATCCAAGAACAAGGGTTATCAGCTGCTCCTATATGGCCCTGGCAGACAGCTCCAAGCTGGATATCGTTGCCGGTGACGACGCGGACGAAGCCAAGTGGTTCAATGTGTCCTACCACCTCACTCAGAAAATGAAAAGCCTTACGGAAAAGGGCTATGTTTACGAAAAGCTTTATACCATGAAGCTCTGGAGCGATTCGGAAACCTTGTCCGCTGGGGTGAAGGTTGTGGAAGCGTTTGAAGGGCAGGTTCTGAAAGAAACAAGAGAAGTGACTGAAGTAGACGGCATCGCCTTTGACCATGCCAAAATGATTGGCTACGGCATTGAGCGGCTGCAAAATAAAATCGACTATACGGATATCGTCTTTAATCTTATGCCGGAGCTTTTTACGCTGTCGGAGCTGCAGCAGGTGTATGAGGTCATACTTGGCAAGGAGCTGCTTTCAGCGGCGTTTAGAAGAAAAATTGCGGATAAGGTTATTGAAACCAACCAGTTTACAAAGGATGCGGGGCACAGACCGTCAAAACTGTACCGGTTTAATCCCGGCTGGAATCATTAATTAAAAAATAATAAGAACCCCGCCCGCTTACACAGTCAAAGATTGAGAGCGGATCCCGGGATGCATGGGCGAGCAGCAGGCTATGCCTGCGACCAGCCCGGGAACATTGTTATTTCATAATAAAGGAAAAGCACCGTGAAAATAGGACTAAGCCTGTTTTGCACGGTGCTCTTTATTTTATAGTACCATAAAAATCAGATATCAATTCCACCGTCAACACGGATTAACTGGCCTGTTACAAAGGAGGAGTCGTCGCTTGCCAGAAACAGTGCTGCGGTTGAAATTTCCTCGGAAGCGCCAACCTTTTTGAGGGGAGTAACCTCCACCATGCCCGATACGGCAGCCACGCCTCCCACGCTGTCAAGCATGGCGGTATGTATGGCTCCGGGAAGAATACCGTTAACACGGATATCGGGGCCCAGCTCCCAGGCCATGGATTTTGTAAGGCCGGATAAGGCGTGCTTTGAGGTAACATAGGCAGCCATACCATGATGCGCATGAGCGCCTGCAACAGAACCCACATTAATGATAACACCCTTGCTCTTTGCCTTCATCACAGGTGCAACCAGCTGAGTAAGGTAAAGAGGGGTAACCACGTTAACATTAAACACATCAGTCCATTCCTTCATGGTAACGTCCAACAAAGGCGTTGTACTGAGCATTCCCGCATTGTTCATTAATATATCCACCGTGCCGTAAAGCTTTAAGGTGGTATCCACAATGTTCTTAATGCTGTTAATATCGGTCATGTCCACGATGACGTAAGAGGCTTCAAAACCCTCTGCCTTTATCTGGTCCACAACCTCTTTGGCTCTTGCTTCGCTTCTGCCTGTAACGACAACCTTTGCCCCTTCTCTTGCAAAGAGAACGGCAGTTGCCCGACCCATTCCGGAAGTCGAACCGGTTACTATGGCAACTTTATCCTTCAGCTTCATGATAAGTCCTCCTAAGTCCCTAATATACTGTTGTTCAATTGAAACATACCCGGGTATGTTTTTTCTAAATTCGATTATACACTTTGTTAATTAAATGTCAATAAGTTTGTTATAAATTTATCAAAAAACCGGCACCATGTTGTCCAAAGCACAAAACCCGGGTTATAATGGCAAAGGGAGGAGTCGGTTCCATGAAGGAGAAACTTTTTAAAACGGCAATTAAATTATTTCAGGAGCAAGGCTATGAAAAGGTCAGCATCACCATGATCTGTGAGGCTTGCGGCGTCACCAAGGGGTGCTTTTATTACCATTATCCCGCCAAGGACGACCTTTTGCTGAGCTATTACACCACCATAGACACTGAAAAATTGACGGATATAATGACTGAAATGCTTTTAATTCCTAATAATGCCGAAAAGCTCTGGAAAATCTTTAATTACTACCTGGAATGCTCCGTTATCCTTGGGCCGGAGCTTCTTAAATATCTTATAAAACGCGATATGGATCGAAATTTGAGTTTTTTCCCTCAAACCATGGAGACCATGAAGCAGCGGTTTCCCAGATTTTATAAAATCATTGAAGCCTTATCTATGGAAGGCCAGAAAAAGGGTGAAATTTGTACAGCACGCTCCTGGATCGCAATATGGGAGGACTTTGCCTCCGCCTTTTTGGGTATTCTCGCCTACTGGTGCAGCAATGACGGCCAATTCGATGTGACGGGACGGGTTTACCGTGTTTTTGAGCTCATGTATGAGCCCTCCTCAACGGTTGGACCCTCTAACCCGGAGCCTTGATTCTTTTTATCTCACATGACGGGAACCTGCCCGGAAAAGAGCTCACTGGGAAAAGAGCCACCCGGAAAAGAGTCCTAATCCTTCAGGGCTTTAGCATATATGGTAAGCATAAGCTCCTCAACCCTTTTATAATCCGGCTCATCGGGAAGCGAGGTTGCCCCGGCGGCCAATAAAAAGCGATCCTCGTATTGGTCAACCATTTGAAAAATTTCCTCATAACTGTATTTTCCGCTTCGTATGGCAAGGAAAAAGTCCTTTTCCTCATGACGGTAGGTAGTGATGCCCTTGCCCTCCAGAATTTCCGTTCCAGTTATCAGCAGGCGGATTAAGTGCATGGCATGCTTGTTTAAATGGAGCTCGTCCTTTTTGCTGTTCCGGTGGTTGAGCCTGGAATAATCCTTCAGAATATTGGTCATCTCCGAATAAATGTTTTTCAGATCCCGAAGGGGATAGTGGCTGAGGTTCAAATCAATAAAGATCTCTTCGTCCATTTCCTCCCGTCCCGACGGCGCCAGATACACCCGGACCTCGTCCTCCGTAAAGCTCTCGTAGGTTCTTTTAAGATGCGCCATCTGTCCCTTGATGCTGTTAAGAATATGCCTTTCTTTTTCGGACCGAGGGTAAGTATCCCGGGCCAGGGCGTTCTGAAGCCTCCGGAGCTGGGCTGTCGCGTAATTGCCAAAGCTTTGTATGGCCTTCTTAGAAAGGAACAGATCCACATTATCCCTTAAAAGCCGCCCCTCCTGGGAAAGCACAAGAAGATGCTCCGGCCTGCTGCCCAGGATTTCAAGCACATTGGGGTTGGCATTGAGGCATAGTCTGATGAATTTTTTTAGCCCGTAAATGACCGTATCCGTGGCTCTGTCCTCAAACTGTTCAAAGCTGGAAAGTCCCAGCAGATCCTGCCTGGTTTCCACTGTGACGCCGCGGATATCGATATCGCTGGTCGCCACATTGGTGCCGTAGGCGATGGACCCGGCAGTTGTAAGAATAAGAAGATTCCCGCCAAGGTGGGGATCGGTGCGAAGAAAATCATAGGCGCCGGTATTCAGCTTATCCCGAATCCATTGAACAGACATTTTAAACCGCCCCCCACAATTCCTTAAGCGATTGACAGAACAGGGCGTTTAAGGCGGCGTAGTCGGAAGAGATATCCCTTTCCGAGCTTTTCAGGTAATCGCTGTAATATTTTATCTTGCATCCGAGAAAATCAAGAAGCAGGGAGCTTTTAGGTTCAATATCCGATTCAAGGCTTAAGGCCTTTTTTTCAAGGAGGCTATGAATCTCGTCAAGTAAAGGCTGATCCAGTGTTTGATCCGCCATAAGCTTACTGAAAGCCATGGGCGGCATGGTCCCGTTCTTTTCTATCCACATACAGGCCAGAACCGGCCTTAGAATGTAGAAATAACGCTTGATTTTAACCTTGTCTGTTTTCATCACTTCCTCATACTTGTTTTTTGCTATATGAAGATAATGATAGATGCCATGAACCGGCATAAAGTATTCACTGAGCAGATCCCGCATTTTTTGTGCGGTTCCGCTAGTCTCGCGGTAGACAATGGGAGAGCTTAACCATTCCATAAGCGAAGGATTGGACTTTTTGTACTGCAGGAGGGCTTTTTTCAGATCCCAGCCGTTTATATCCAGCTCATCGTTTATGGGAACCTCGATAAAGTCCTTTTTCTCGTCAATGGAAAGATACCATTCCACCGGATGGACATAAATAAAACGGACATCATAATCACTGTCACGAGATGCAAACCCCCAGCCTCTGCTGCCGGATTCCACAGCATAAAGGATGATAATAGTGTTTTCCTTTTCGATGGCTTTCAACTTCTCCAGTATGACATCGCGCAAGGCTTGCACCTCCCTTTTATCGTTATGCTTTAAATTATACCCTGTCTTTAAGATCAAAAAACCCTTACTGCAAAGTTCTTGAACAACCCAATTCTACGGGACGGCTCCAAATCTGGAAAATAAAAGATAGCACCGGGGCAGTACTTGATGAAATAATTATGAGGATAAATTATAATAAATAAAAAATAAATGAGATGGAGGTCATAACTATGAAAGACGCAAGGGAAGGCAGAGATGTTTTAAAAGGCGGCGACTGGAGCAGATGGGGAGAAATCCAGACGGATCAAAGAAAAAAGATACCCATGCCGGAGCTCCAAAAGGCGTGCCCGGAAAACGGCATAAAGCTTGATTTGGTGGAACCGGAGTCCTTCACGGTGGGAGGCATTCCCTTTCTGGAGGTCATTAATAAAAGAAGAAGCCGGAGAAGCTATACCCCGGATGCCATAACCCTGGAGGAGCTTTCCTATTTGCTGTGGACAACCCAGGGCGTCACCAGGGAAAATAAAATGCGCAGAACCGTACCCTCGGGAGGCGCCCGCCATGCTTTTGAAACCTATCTGGCCATTCAACGGGTTGAGGGCGTAAAACCGGGCTTATACCGCTACCTTCCACTGGAGCACAAATTACTGCTTTTGGAGGAGGACGGCGATCTGGCCGACAAGGTAACGGAGGCCTGCAACTATCAATCCTTTGCCGGTCAAGGTGCCGTTACTTTTATCTGGACAACATTGCCTTACCGCTGTGAATGGCGTTATGATACCCTGGCGCCCAAGCTGATTGCTCTTGATGCGGGCCACCTGTGCCAGAATCTTTACCTTGCCTGTGAATCCGTTGGCCTTGGGACCTGCGCCATAGGCGCCTATGACCAGAAGAAAGCGGACAGCCTTTTGAAGGTGGACGGCGTGGATGAATTTACGCTCTATATTGCGCCTGTGGGCAGATGCCTGTAGGCGGAATCTGAACGGGGAGGGAGATGGGCAGCCCTGCCGGTGCGGACAGTTAATTCTGGGAAAGAGGAGGTGGTTTTAGGCCATGTTAAAGATTATTCTGTGTGATGATAATGAGAATACGGTGAATGAATACGCAAACAGGATCAGGCAATGCGGAGAGAAAAATGGTATTGACCTGGAAATCGCCTCCTTTTACAGCGGAGAAAGCCTGCTGTTCCATCTGGCGGAGGCACCCCTCCAGGCGGATATTATTTACCTGGATATACTTATGGGCAAAACCGACGGCATGGAAACAGCACGAAAGCTCCGGGACTCGGGATGCCATGCTCAGATTATTTTCATTACCAGCTGTGAGGATTATGTCTATGAAGCCTTTGATGTTGATGCGGTACATTATCTTCTTAAGGACCAAATGAATCCGGCGAAATTTGAGCGGGTATTTCTGAGAGCGGCGGAGCTGGCTGCAAAAAAGGAAGAAGAGCTGTTTGTCTGTGAGTTTGACGGTGTAAAAAAAACGGTTCCTGTAAGCCGGATTCTTTATTTTGAAATATGGAAGCGGCTTATAACCGTTTACTGCGACGGGGATCAAACGGAAAAATTCTATGGCAGTATGGAGCAGTTGGAAAACCGCTTTGCCAATAAGAACTTTGTCCGCGTCCACCGGTCCTACTTGGTTCATCTGCCTTATATTGCCCAGTTTCTAAGCCGGAGCCTTATACTGAAAAACGGTGCGGGCATACCTGTGGGCGTTACTTATATGCGATCCTTAAAGTCGGCGTTTTCCGAATACATCTCCCGCTTTCACATCCATGATTCCGGGCTCGTGAAGGAATAGGAGGGCAGGATATGGCCTTTGCCGCCTTTACGGTGATTGTGATATACTATCTGGCCTTTAATCTTTATTACTGCAGGATGTTTCCTCCTGAAAGGCACAGGGGACTTGCTGCGGTACTGTCCTTAATGGCCGTACTGGGAACCTTTTTTCTTTTAAGCTATTTAGGTATCCGATGGCTGTCCCTGCCGCTGGTAACCGTTGCCATGGTTTGCGGCCTGCGCTTTGCTACAGGTATGAACTGGATGCAGGCTTTATTTGGAGGAAGCGCCTGCGCCATTAGCGCTTACTGCTTTCGCAGCATTTTCACGGTGATGGCCGCCATGGTGCTCTTCAAGAACAACCGGGACTTTTTCATGAATAATGATTCCTACTATTTCATGACTTTTATTGCGCTTCCGGTGGCCCTGCTCTTTTTTCAGTTTTTAAGAAGGACCCTCTTGCCGGATAACAGGCTCAAAAACCTTTTAAAAAACACCGGGCAGCTTAAAAGCGTTATTGCCTATGAGATGACGGCCATTGTTAATCTGATAATTGTTAACCAGGGACGTTTCATATCCCCTGACGTGGTATGGTACATGGGTGTGGCCTTAGGCGCCGATATTCTAACCCTCGGCATGCTGGTTTACTCCATATACCATTCCATACGGGCTTCACAGCTCCTGGAGTATAAGTGGCGGACAAAAACTCTTGAGGAGCAGTATGCCAGACAGCTAAGGCACTACAAGTCCTACCAGAAGTATACGGAAAGCTTTCGGGCATTCAGGCATGATTACAGGGCCATGATGGCGTCCTTGAAAGCCCTTCTCCGGGAAAATGAATATGAAAAAGCCGTTGAGCTTATCGAAGGCATTTATGACACCATGCAATCAAAGGTTAGGATGCACAAGCGCTATTCGGATCATGTTGTTTTGGACGCCATGCTGCAGGATCTTGCGGAATTATGCGACGAAAACACAATTCGTTTTTCATCAAGAGTGTTTGTTCCTAGAAACACGGGAATGTCCCTCATTGATGCGGTGCGCATTTTTTCAAACCTTACCACCAATGCCTTTGAAGCCAGTATGAAAATTCTCCCCGAGGAGCGGTTTATCGACCTTTCAAGCAGGAATGAGGGGGGCTGGACCACCCTTCAGGTGGTAAATGCCTATAATGGGCAAATCCATGAAAGCAACGGAAGGCTGCTAACCTCAAAGAGCGAAAAGGAAAACCACGGGCTGGGGCTTTCCATCATTAAAGAAATTGCCGAGAGCCTGGGGGGATTTGTGCTGGTGGATGCCAATCGGGAAAAGAAGGTTTTTTGCGTGAGAGTGCATATTCCTCAGCGCGGAGATGGGTAGGTTCTGAATTTAATTGCAGCCAAATGCCATTGCAGCCCAATAAACCAAAGCTCTTTGACCATGGCAGGGGTTCCTGTGGTCAGAGGGCTTTTTTCCATGTGAAGGGCCGGATTTTTTACGGACAGCCTGTCCCATTCAATACATGGAAATCCTCATTGGGTGCATGGGGGCCCCTGGGACAATGCCCAATAGTATACTTAACACGTAAAGTATTCTTATCGGCCGGACTTAAGTGACAGCCGGACTTAAGTGCAGCGGCTGAAACAGCCGGAGCAGGAGGGAGGAGGTCAATTCCGGACTAATGGTCCAAAGATAAATTTAACCTGGAGGAATGCAATGAAGTTAAAGCTTACAACCGACTATGCCATCCGGATTGTTGTTTATCTGGCTCAGCAGGGGACCCAAATTCTTACGGCAAAGGATACGGCAGAGAAACTGGGGATTACGTACAGCTACTTTAACAAGGTTGCAGCACGTATAAAGCAGGCAGGTTTCATTGAGGCCGTCAAGGGCCCTGGCGGCGGGTATATGCTCGCTAAAAAACCCTCGGACATTACCTTGTTTGATATCGTTGAAACCATGGAGGGAAGCGTTTATTTAAACCTGTGCACCAAAAGTGGCGGCTATTGCAGCCGTTATGCCGGGGACATGAGCGCCTGCCGGATTCACCAGATTTTTGAAGCCATGCAGGAGAATATGATTTCGGTTCTTAAAAGCAAGAAAATATGCGATGTATGTTAACTGTTTAACAAATAGAAATCTAATATTTCTTAACAGCTATCCTTTTCTTTTTATTTTCAAGGAGGTAATTATCAGATGAAAACTAAAAAAATCTTTTCCGCGTTAATGGCCGCTCTTATCTTGTTTGCAGCTGTTCCTGCCTCAGCCTACGGGACGGCGGAGGATAAGGCAAGGGAAGAAGCAAACC
>JAFADM010000213.1 GCA_023424865.1 Bacillota bacterium
GCCGGCCAACGTTTACGACTCGAAATTGTCAGTCATAATTAGTATGTGGTCATAATTATGAATCTATTATATTCCATATTATGTACAAATGCAAGAACAAAAGGCGTTAAGTTTTCATCAGTTTGACCCTAAACCAGCATTCTTATAGGGTTTCATTCTGCGGTTAATTAGTCTCTTCCATTTTTTTCTATGACAATAAGAATGGGCGGGCAGTTAATCTGGTTGATAAAGTGGCTTTGCAGGACGGAATAAGCCCGGCAATCAAGATTCCTAAGCCAGTCTAGCACCTCGTCTCGTTCCTCAAAGCCCGAATCGCCTCCGTAATAAATGACCAGAATAACCAGCCCGTCATCCTTTATTAATTCCAGGGCGCCTTCCACAGCCTTCAGGGTGGTGGCCGACCGGGTTCCGACAGTGTGATCCCCTCCGGGCAGATAGCCCAAATTAAAAATAACCAGGCTAACCGGCTCCTTCACATAGACCTTCATATTCTGATGTCCGTCAAGGATTAGGCGGCATCTGTCTTTTAAGCCCTCCCGCTCCAGCTTTTCCTGTGTTTTATCCAGAGCCTTCTGCTGGATATCAAAGGCGAAAACCCTGCCATCGTCCCCCACCAGCCCTGCCAGGAAGAGTGTATCATTGCCGTTGCCCATAGTGGCATCAATGACGGCATCACCGGGCTTTACAACCTGCCGTACCAGATCGTGGGCCTGATAGAGTGCTTTTTTCAGTATTCCCATTTTATGAGTCCTTTCTGCATGCACTGCCGCTAAACTTTTTCAAGGGTTCTTAAACCTCTTTATAGGTTCTTTTTAAAAGCAGGGCGTCCTTTTCCAGAAGAGGTCCTTCGGAAATAACGCAGCCCTTTGCGCCAAAGTCCTTAAGAGCCTTTAAGCAAGCCCTGTAGTTAAAATCGCTTTCCTTAAGTGGAAGATGGCAAATCTCCCCCTTTTCATTGTACCGGATGCCGGCAATATGAATATGCATATCCAAAAGGGCGCTTCTGCCCAGCTTGTCCTCCACATACCTTAATATCCGGGCAAAATCGTCATAGCTCTTAAGGCTGCCGTTGTTCCTGGCATGAATGTGGGCAAAATCAATGCAGAGCCTGCAGGAGGGAACTTCTGCGCACAAATGAACCAGTTCCTCCAAAGTTCCGAATTGAGTCTTTTTTCCTGTGGTTTCCAGCCGGTAATGAATATTTCCTGAAGGAAGCTTCTTTAAATTGGCTTTGACCTTTTCATAAGCCATTTCCGGGGAATCCTTCAAATAAAAGCCGGGATGAAAGACCAGGCTTCTGCCCTTTACCCTTTCAAGGCCATCCACAGCAGCCAGAATGCGCCCAAGGGACTGCTGCTGCTTTTCTTCATCCTGGGCATTGAGATTAATGTAGTAGGAGCCGTGGGCAGACAGATAAAAGGCCTTGTCATCCTTTGCCTTAAGAAGCTGAGGCCCGTTATTGGCGGTAACGTTTACCGTGCGCACAAATAAAAGCTCCATGGCATCCAGGCCTGCTTCCCTCAAATAATGGATTCCCCCTGCATAATTCATGGGCTTTTTACCGCCCAAGGGCAGCCCTGATATTCCAAATAATAAGTTTTCCATTCCCATCCTTATCGTGTTTTTATATCTTTTATCCCCAATGCTGCTTGCTCCTCATTGAAGAAAATCCTTAATAGCCTCCAGCCTGGCTTCGAATTCCCCGTGATCCCCCATGGCGTGAATGAGGCTGATGCTGATTCCCAGAGAATCCTTTGTAAGATAGCTGAAGGTTCCGTCCCGAATATCCTCCGGATCCGCATTCAGGAGCCGCTGTACCCATTCCTTCACCGAAACGCCGGAAAAATAATCCCTGTAATGGGGCTCAAGCTCGGTATTAACCGGCTCAAACCCGCCTTCGGCAAAGTATTTGGCAAAAGCTTCGTCAACCCTGACCAGATCTGTAAGCCGGAGCCTTGTACCGGAAGCAAGATCCAGGTTTAGAGTATAGAAAAGGTTTATGGGGTAGGCGGCGTCCTCCACATAGCCCAGGCCGGAAAAAATGAGGCTTAACTGCTCCTGGGTTTGCAGGGCTATTTTATAATCCACCTCCACATGAACCTTTCCCTCCGCCCCTTCAAAATAGTCCGCCCCCTTCATGGCCTCCCTGCGGATAAGCTCATTGATTTTTGCTTCCCACGCACTGTCGGCGGACCGGTTGAATTGAGGATAGCGTATTTTAATTTCGTCCTTTTCATAAAGCCGGGATTCTGTTTCTCCCCTGCCCCCTGAGGAATCACTGGAGGGTGTTGCGTACCCACGGGCTCCTAAGGGCTCCCCGTTATTGGAAGAGGCTTCACCAGCCTTTTCCTCCGCTTCCGGCAGTTTTTCCTCAGCCAGCCTCCCACAGCCTGAAACAGACATTGCTGTCAATAAAACCATTAGTCCAACAAACAGTATGCTCAATGCTTTTTTAGTCATCCCGATAAATTCCCTTCCGTCCGCTCTCTTCCGGAATGCTTTGCCCCGCACCGAAAGAGACTTTTTGGTTCTTAATATATCCGGGATCTCAGGTTTTAGCGATTTTATTTTTGCAATACCCCCGGGCATAGTCATAAATACCCTGAAGACCGAAAATTCCCACCGGACATCAGCTCTTTTCATACTAGCAGGTCTTTGCGTTGATGCCTTTTTATTATAAGGATTGTTTCATTGTCCGGCAACCCGGGCTATTCCTATATACCGTAGCCTTTAAGTAATCCCGCTTTGAGATCCCAAAGGGGCTGGGACAGATCCACATAATAGCGGTGCGGGTTTTCAAGGCGCTTCACCTCATCCCAGAGGGTGTCCACCTGTTCCCGGCAGTAATTACGTATGGCTTCAAGACCGGGATTTTCATAAACCACTTTTCCCTTTTCCAATAGCAGGATCTGGAGCTTTTTGGCATGGAAATTTTCCACTCTTTTTCTTTTCCAGGTGTGTTCGGGATCAAAAAGCTCATAGGGAGTGTTCTCGTCTATTACCTCGTCCCTCAGGGTTATAACATCCGCTATGGCCTTGCCTGAAACCTTGTCATAGAGGCGCCAGACATTTTTAAATCCAGGGTTGGTAATTTTCCCTACATTCTCGCTAATCTTTATTTTAGGCTCCAGCCTCCCGTCCTCTTCCAGTGCAACCAGCTTGTAAACACCGCCAAAAACCGGCTCCGAACGGGAGGTGATGAGGCGTTCTCCCACTCCGAATAAATCCACCTTTGCCCCTTGCAGCAGAATATCACGAATAATGTATTCGTCCAGAGAATTGGACGCAACAATTTTGCAGTCGGGAAAGCCTGCCTCATCCAGCATTTTTCGGGCCTCCCTGGACAAATAAGTAATATCTCCGCTGTCAATACGTATGCCCGACGGTCGATAGCCCTTTGGCACCAGCTCCTCGTTAAAAATCTCAATGGCATTGGGAACACCGGACTTTAGAACATTATAGGTATCCACAAGCAGAGTGCAGTTTTTGGGATAGGTGCGGGCATAGGCCCGAAACGCTTCCTTTTCAGCAGGAAACATCTGAATCCAGCTATGAGCCATGGTTCCGCTTATAGGAATGCCGAAATCCCGCTCCGACAGCGTGCAGGCTGTTCCCACACAGCCTGCGATATAAGCTGCCCTGGCTCCGTAAACTGCGCCGTCTCCACCCTGCGCCCGCCGTGAACCAAACTCCATCACCCCTCGCCCATCCGCCGCCCGGACAATACGGTTGGCCTTGGTGGCAATAAGGCTCTGGTGGTTGAGAGTTAAAAGTACCATGGTTTCAATAAATTGAGCCTCAATCACCGGCCCCCTTACCGTAAGAATGGGCTCACCCGGGAAAATGGGTGTTCCTTCCGGGATGGCCCAGACATCGCAGGTAAATCTAAAATTTCTGAGATAATTCAGAAAAGCTTCACTGAAAAGGCCTTTGGATTTAAGAAAGGCCAGATCTCTTTCCTCAAAGCGGAGATTTTTCAAATAATCCACAAGCTGTTCCACACCGGCCATAATGGCAAAGCCCCCTTTATCCGGAAGACTTCTGAAAAACATATCAAAATAGGCTATTTTGTCCTTCATGCCGTTTTCAAAATAACCGTTGGCCATGGTCAGCTCGTAAAAATCCGTAAGTAATGTCAAATTGTTTTTATCCGTCATAGCCTCTAAACCGTCCTTTCCTGTTTCTAAAAATCGCCTGTTAAAACTATAAGCCTGGTGTCCCTACTTTATATTCCTAACTACCTCCACACCATTGATTATCATGGTGTAAAGTGCCGAAAGATGCATAAAATCGCCGTCATGGAGATCAAAGTCATAGGTGTCCACCAATGTTTCGGGCACGATCACCCGAACTCTTTTATTCTGGCGATTAAACCACGCCTTCAGCGCCGTGGCAAGCTGCACCACACAAATATCGGTACAGTCACCGGCAAGAATAAAGTTTTCTATTTGAGAGTGACTCATTAGCCATATCCTGAAGTCTTCCTCAAAAAAGCCGTTGGTGGAATTCTTTGGGATGAGCTGGTAACCCCCAGCCTTTTTAATTTCATCCACAAGCTCCGATTCCTCTGTGCCTTCGAGGCAGTGAGGCGGATAGGCCTCGAACTCCGGCGAGGCCAGGGTATGGTTATCGGCAAAAGCGACAACAGGCACTTTCATTCCACTCAGCCGTGCCATAAGCTCTGTGATACCGGGTATTAAAGCCTCGATTCGCGGGCTTTGAAGAGCTCCCTCCCTGGCAAAGCCATTGGTCATATCGATGACAATAAGCGCTGTCTGTTCGGCCCCAAGAGTATTGAGCTCCAAATCCGGAAGGCTCTTCACTTTATCAAAAAGCTTAGCCAGAGTTTCTTCACTTTTCTTTAAAAAGGCTCCTTTATTATTCCAATCCATAATCTCATTCTCCTTTACATAAAATGTTCATGTTTTTATCGTATCCTATTCTTCCCAGGGATCCGCATTAAAACGAAAAAGCTTTGACGGGCGATGCCCCGCATCCTTACGGTATTGATTTGTTTCCGTCACCCGATCCTGAATTTTTCTTCTGAAATTCGCTTTTAAAAGCTCCTTTCCCAAGATAACCTCATAAACCTGCTGTAGCTCGGTAAGTGTAAACAGCTCGGGCATAAGGTAAAAGCCCACGGGAGTGTATTCAATTTTGCTTCGCAGCCTTTCCAGGCCGTACTCAATCATTTCCCCATGATCAAAGGCTATGCCTTCGCCCTCGATCACTTCTCTATAGGTTTTAATACTGCGCTCCGTTTTTTCTGTAACCTTGCGGATAACCGCCTGCAGTGTGTCTTCTCCTCCGGTAAGCCTGAGCATATACAGGCTTTCATGACGATAGCCCGTTTCCGTCTCCGTTCGCTGCTCTCTGAAAAGCTTTAAGCTTACAGTAAACCACCTGGCATCCTCTGCATCGTCATTGGCCCTGATATCAAGAGCAGAGCTGTCCACCAGAGACATATAGGATACACTGATTACCCGGGTCCGCGGATCTCTTCCCACTTCTCCCCAGGAAAAAAGCTGCTCTAAATAAATATTATCCACATTTGTTTCCTCTTTAAGCTCTCTTAACGCCGCTTTATCAAGATTTTCATCCATTTTGACAAAACCTCCGGGCAAAGCCCATTTTCCCAGGTGCGGGTGTTCTCCTCTTTTCACCAGAAGCAAGCGCAGTTCTTTTTCCGGAAGCTTCCTGTAATTATCGGCAGGTCCGTCGGTTACAGTAAAAACCAGGATGTCCACGGATACGGAAGGCCGCTCGTAACAGCTTGCATCATAGTTTGTTAAAAATTCATCTTCGGTCTGTCCTTTTTTATTAAACATGGGCTCCACTCCTTATGTATTTTGTTATTTCCTTTTTGTTATTAACTATTTGTTATTATTATAATATTACTAACTGTTTTCTCTGTCAAGTCCATACACGAAACAAGTGAGCCAAAATAAAAAAAGAACAAATAAGCAATTATTATAGAAACAAGACAGACTGATGTCCTGTTTCTCCGCTATACTTTGATGCAGGAGGTAATGCTTATGGAAATTGTTTTAAAGGCGGGCAGCCTGCTTGAGCGGACTCATGAAATTATTCTTACTTCAACAAGCAGGGAGGGTTACCCAAGACCCTGCGTGGTAACCAAATGCAAGTCAGAAGGCATAAGGCGGTTTTGGGTGGCAACCGGCTCAAATTCGGTAAAGGTCCGGCATTTCATGGAAAATCCTAAAGCCGGGGCCTGCTTTTATCAAAATGGCCACAGTGTCACATTGACAGGGAAGGTAAAGCTTCAGAAAAATCCTGACATTAAAGCTCAAATGTGGGTGGATTGGTTTATAAACCATTTTCCCGGAGGTGTGGAGGATCCTAATTACTGTTTGCTGGAATTTACAACAGAAGAAGCCATCCTGTGGATTGACAGTGAGTTTATAACAGTGGGGAGGGAACTCCTTTGATCGACTCAAGATGCGGCCTTCATTGTACCGACTGCTCCTTTTTGGCCTCTCACGGCTGCGGAGGATGCATTGAAACAAGCGGGCATCCCTTTCACGGTGCATGTCCTGTGGCAGGCTGCTGCCAGGCCAAAGGCCACACCCATTGCGGACAGTGCGCCATCATTCCTTGCCGGAAGCTTTACGACTATTCTTATTGCGATCCCCAGCACGGGGATAATCCCCCCGGAGCAAGGGTCGCCGTCTGCAGGGACTGGGCTGCCCGGGAGGGTAAACACTTCTGGGAGAATGTTCTTCTCACCTCGGCAGGCTTTGAGGATAATGAAAAAAAGCAGAAAATCAAAATTATTAAGAGGTTTTTAGCCATGCTGAACAAGCCTCCCCAGCTTTGCAAAGTCTTATTTATTCCCACTGCCGCCAGGGACAGGGAAGCTCTTTATTTTGCTCAATGGTGCCATGAGGAACTTGTTCGAATTGGTTTTCAGGAAAACAACATCACGGTTTACAATCTGGACTCAACACTTAACCTGGATGATGTTCTCATGTATGATGTCATGTATTTTACCGGAGGGGATACGGTGCATTTACTCAGCCGTATAAAAGAAAAGGGGTTTGAAAGTATCATAAAGCCTTTTGTGTATTCCGGCAAAGTCTATGTGGGTGTCAGCGCAGGCAGCCTCATTGCGGCCCCTTTTGTTCAAAACGGTACAGGTACCGCCCTGGAAGGGCTTTCCCTTATACATGCCCATTTAACTGTTCATGAAGCGGAAGGCACACAGCCTTTGGGAAATACGCCGCTGCCTCATATTCCCCTCTCCGACAATCAGGCAGTGGCAGTCAGCTGGAAGGGCTATGAGCTTATTGAAAGCTAAGGGGAATACAAAGTACACGATTAATGAGCATGCCTTATAAAATACAAAAGTGCCTTTCATATCTACTGAAAGGCACTTTTATTCTTGATTTAACTTATAAAAGAAAGGTATTTAATTTGCTCTTTCGTTCAGACGCAGCGTATCGGCCACCATGGCGATAAACTCAGAATTAGTGGGCTTTCCTTTTCGGGTGTTAATGGTGTATCCGAAAAGATCGTTGATAGTATCCACTCTGCCTCTGTTCCAGGCCACCTCGATGGCATGGCGAATAGCTCTTTCCACCCGGCTAGGCGTTGTTTTATAATTCTTTGCCAGCTCCGGATAGAGCCTTTTGGTAACGGCACTGATAATTTCCCTGTCCTTCACTGCCATAAGAATGGCATCTCTCATATATTGATAGCCTTTTATGTGAGCAGGCACACCCACATCCCGCATAATCTGTGTAATTTTAGACTGAACCGTATCTCCGCCTGAGGAAGTAACAGCCTTTGGCCCGCCTCCCGAGGCGGATGTACTGCTGCCCACATCCATACGAAGTACTGCCGGGCTGTGGCTTCTTACAAGCTCTCGGATGCGTTCCACAAGAACACCTAAATCAAAGGGCTTAACTATGTAGTAAATAGCTCCAAGGGAAAGGGCCTGCTGTGTAATCATATCCTGTCCAACGGCTGATAAAACAATGAAGAGAGGTTTTTCAGAAGGGCTGACATTCTTATAGCGTGTTAAAACACCTAACCCATCCAGTCTGGGCATTATAATATCCAGTACAACGATGTCGGGCCTAGTCTTTTCAATCATCTCGATAGCTTCTTCGCCATTTTCCACCCTTGCAGTGACTTCAATGTCATTTTGACTCTCTAGAAATTCACAGATAATCATCCCGAAAGCGACATTATCGTCAGCCACGAGGACGCGGATTTTGTTACTCACACCAATTTACCTCCCTTTTATTATCTGTGTTAATTATATTGTTTAGTTCCACATTTTACAAGACATGTTTCAATATTACCTGTGCATTCATCCCTAATTACGGCACGAACCCGGCTTTTGCGGCAAATTTGGTCGGACCTTCAGTAACCGGTTGAGCGGTAGGGAAATATGCCGAATCATGTCTTGGCGAAACCTGTCCTCAAAAAGGGAGGTTAGGTGTGTAAGCTTAATTTACTGTAGTCACCTTAACGGTGCAGGCGGCACTGTTCACTTCAAGAAGGATGGTATTTTCCGCTTCA
>JAFADM010000319.1 GCA_023424865.1 Bacillota bacterium
AAGGGTATCCCGGTTAATTGTCTTAATATGCTTCATTTCATAACCTCCCCATCCGTTGGATTTCCGTTGGATTCCTGATTATTATAGCACAAGGCTGCAAATGTGCAAACCATGAATGTTAAAGCCCTCACCCACTTCCCACTATAGCAAAATCATTCCCAGTACATAGGGTATAAGCCCCGCCAGACCCAACAGATTACGGATGCCATTGCTCTTTTTATCCCAGGAAAACAAATAGGCGGCCAGTGCATAGGCCAGTACTCCCCCCGATCCTAGAATCCACAGAGAAGCGGATAGGCTGAAGGCCGCCTGCTGCCCTGTATAGACAGCCCCCAAGGCGTTGGTGGCATAGGAGGTGGGCAGCAGCATGGCTATCTTTCTCACACTCTCGGAAAGGATGCTTGCCGGCATAATGATGCCACCCACAAGCATGGAAGGCAAAAAGATCAACTGCGCCAGCAATATTGTAAAGCGGTCATTAGGTGAACATACGCCAATTAGAACTCCAAGCCCACTGAAGGCAAAGAGAACCACGGCATATACACTGAAAAAGCTTAACAGGCTGTGGGGCATAGCTGCTTTAAACAGCCTTGTACTGCAAAAAAGCAAGATGCAGGCTACCAGTGTAATATGTACAATGGTGGTAATAACGGGAATAATGAATACCGATTTTAAGGGTACGCCGTATATTTTATAGCTGCGGTAGATACCTTTTTCTCTATTGCCAACCATGGGATTGGGCATACCCAGCAAGGTGCTTACAATGAGGGCAAAAAGGATCATTCCCGGTATCATTTCATTCTTGAACTCCGGATAAATGCCGGGCATAATCATGCACAGCATAAAGTAAAAAGCCATAGGAAAGAGATAGTTCATCAGCAAAAGTGTTTTATCCCGTGTCACACTTTTAAATTCAAAGCTCAGGTGATTTATAACGGCTTTCATAACATACCTCCTTCTTTGGTAATATTGATAAAGCGATCCTCCAGGGATGGCCGCTCTACTTTCAAATCCAGCAACTTGTCCTGATGTTCTTTGATATGGCTCAATATCCGGCCGATGGAACCTTCTATATCCCGGGTATTAAAAATATCATATCCTTCACGATAGTCCATCCGCTGAGCCTGATCTATTTGAAGCTGTTCGAGAGTATTCTTTTGAGTCTTCACATGGATTCTGACCTTATTGTCACCGGTGGTGATGATTTCATTAGGAGTGCCTGATGCTACAATTTTTCCCTTTACCAATATGGAAACCCGGTCTGCAAGCTCCTCCACCTCGCTCATATCATGGGAGGCAAGCAAGATGGCAGTCCCCCTTGCTTTTTCCTCTCTAATCAGGCTGTGAAGCTCAACTTTTGTATACACATCCAAGCCGGCAGTCGGTTCATCAAGGATTAAAAGATTGGGTTTGTGTGCCAATGCAATGGCCAGTATCAGCTTTCTTTGCTGTCCTGTGGAAAGCTTGCCAAACTCCGTCTTATGCCTTTCGCCCAAATCAAACCGTTCCAGAAGGTCATATCTAAGCTCTGTTCCAAGGTACAAGCAGAACATCTTCATAGCTTCTTCCACCGTAATGATATCGGGCAGAGCGGACGCCTGGAGCTGTACTCCCAAAACCTTCCGCAGCTGCTTAAAATCTTTCTGCGGATTTAAACCGGCCACAAATATTTTACCTGCACTATATTGTCTGATGCCTTCAATACATTCCAAGGTCGTCGTTTTGCCTGCGCCGTTGGGACCCAGCAAAGCAAAAACTTCTCCCGGCATAATCTCAAAGTTTATATTATCAATGACCTTATTGCTGCCATAAAACTTAGTAAACCCTTCCACCTGTACAATTGGTTCCATAATATCCTCTCCTCCAAGGTAAATAGCGATAGAACCTGGTCCTGATCCTTGATCATTAACCATGTTTTAGCAAGAAAAGTGCCTCTCACTGCGCCTTTACTAGTTTTATTGCCTCTGCTTATACTCCATTAATCTGGTGTTCAGCTCTTTCTCTCTCGCTTTTGCAATCCTCCATATGAAAAGCCAGGTTATGAAATAGCAGACAGAAAATATTAAGATTAAAACAAATAGGATGCGTATCTTGTCAGTATTATTGGCTCCATAACTGCACCAGCCTCCAATCATGCTGTATGTGGTTATGACGGCTGTGGTAAGGAAATATGCAATAATTGACCTCCAAATGAATTTCAGTTTTTCTGAACGGTATATCATGTTAACGAGGGAGCATATAACAGAAAGTAAAAGCGACTGCCAAATCAATGCGGTCGGGATCATTTCACCATCTCCGGCGAGGGTCAAAATGCCGGTTATAATAAGAATGGCTATAGTAAAGGCAATTAATATACCAAGAAAGAAATACTGTATGGTTTCCTTTTTCATAACATTCTCCTCAATAACCTAATTTGGCTTTAAAGGCCGGAACATACTGCCTTGAAATAATCACCTTTTCTCCATTTTGAAGCACCGCCTCAAGCCTGCCGTTTAACAAGGAGGAAACATGGTCAATTTTCATCAAATTAAGGACTGTTGCTTTATTAACTCTGACAATGCTGGTACCGGCAAAACGTTCCTCTATCTCATAAAGCTTAAGGCTGGTTTCATAAATGCTGGCAGCGGTGTATATAAAGACCTTTTCATCCACGGTATCAAAATAAAGTACATCCTCCAGCTTTAGAAAATACACCTTATCGCCTTTTTTCCCGCTTATCATGGAACTGTACAGCCGTATGCTTGATATGAGCTTTTCCAGTCTTTCATCGATGTTGTTGCATTTTATTGTAATTTCAACCTCATTGTAATCCGATGATTGATCGATGTTGATTTTCAATGTCCAGCAGCCTCCCTCCGTCGGCCTATATATCCTTACTGATAGGATACTTGATATTGGGAAAATATTTCAACAGCCTTTCGGTCTTCTGCGTTCTTTTGGGGGGTATGTTGCAACATGCCCTTTCAAAATGCAATATTTGTTCTCCGGATTATCTTTAACCTCTGCTAAAAATTGTCATCTTACCAAAAGTCCTTAATTACCAAAAGGTACTGAAATGCCAGTTACAGAACTCAACTGAACATTTCAGTACCTTTGCCATGCAAGGAACTTCAGCTAAAGACAGGAGTTTAGGATAAAAGAAATAGCCTCTTTTATTTAATCCCTTGCGCATAAAAAACAAACGCCTCATCCGAAAAGGACAATCGGTCTCCTTCGCTTAGCGTAAACGCCTCCCCAGGCTTAATTCTTTCATTATTAATGTAAGTTCCGTTTCTTGAATTTAAATCTGTAATTGTATAGCCCTGTGAAGCCTTGGCAATTTCTGCGTGCATTTTACCTACAGTGGGATTATCCAGCCTGTAATCCACCTGCTCCGCCATTCTTCCAAGCATAAACGGAAATTTTACAAGTGGAATTTTATCCCCTTTTCGGCCTTTCTTTTCGAAGGCCAGATAGGGGCAATGGTTTTCATCCCGTTCAAGAAGCATTGTAAGATCCCTGGAGGACGAAGTACCCATCTCACTTAAGGAGGCAGGCTCAGGAGAGGCAAAAGTGGCCTTAGAAGAGGCCTGTACCTCAGAAGGAACGGGTATGGAAAAAGGAGTGGAAGACGAATAAGGGACGGGTATGGCAGGATTTAAGGCAGAGGATTTCGCGGAATTTATTGCAGATGCTTTGGCAGAGTTCAAAACAGAAGATTTAGAAGTATTTATAGAAGAGGATTCGGCAGGTTCATGGATAGAGGCATTAACATAACTTCCCTTGGGGCCCTTCGGGGCTATTACCTTTTTTCTCTCCTCTTTTTTAGTGTCATTGATTTGCTTGTCCTTTGGTTTGGATAGTATCCGGGAGTAAAGAAAATAGCCTCCTCCGGCACCAATGAGTGCTAATCCACCAAAGGTTGTGAGAGAATCGGCTGAACCCGATAGGCTAATACTGCCTTTTGTAAACAGAATCGCCAGAAGAATTACTGCGAAAGCTGCGGCTGAAGCAAGGAGGATCCATTTTTTATGGGGGAGCTTAAAGCTTTTTGCAATCCTGGTTTTAGCCTGGCTTTTAAGTGGGGCTGGTGTAATCTTTTTTGAAGCCGTTCCAGCCGGAAAATCGATGGAAATTTCCCTTTCAGGCTTCCCGAAAGGATGGCTGAAAATACCGGAGCCAATTCCTTTTATTCGCTCACTCCGGGTTTCTGAAACTCCTGACAGAGTACTCTTTCCTTGAGAGAAACCGCTATGATCCATATAGCCAGCATTCAGAGAACTAACCGTATTCATCGGATTTAAAGCTCTTGCTTTACCTTCTGTTGATGCGTGTTCAAGAGGCCTTTCTCCCTCTCTTTCCAAGGGAGGGTTGGCAGACTCGTATTTAAGGGATACTTCTGAAGCTTTTGCCTCAGCCTTATAAAACTGAAGATAGCTTTTTAAATCCTCCTCTTTTAAATCCTCCCGCTTCGTTAATTGCAGAAGCTTTTGAACATAATCATCGGTCTGTTCATTTATGAAACGAATTTCATTCATTAAAAGACTCCGTACCCAATCGCGGAGCCCTTCCATATAAAAAGGTCTTCCCTTTACAGGAAGGTAGACAAAGTAAATCTCAAGGGTACCTGGATTTACATAAATGGAAGCAGAATCCATAACTAGCCCTTCCGGATCCAGCATGAAATTTTTTAGGCTTTCCCAAAGGTCAACGATGTATTTAAGCCAGCCAAGAAGATCTACTCTGCTGATCTCTTTCCTTTCAAGAAGCTTTGACATGGGAATCAGGGAGGTTATTTCATAGGAAAGCCTAAGTCGGTTGTCCACCTTTAAAATTTCCCTGCTGAGAATCCCCTCCAGCTTCTGATGACGCAGCATTTCAAGCTGGTATTTCAGGCATTGCTCCGGCTCCAGCCAAAAATCCAGCAAGCTTCTTCCGCCGTTGCTGGAGAGCTGACCTTGCTTTGAAAAGGGGAATTTATCATAGGGGACTTTATCATAGACTTCTTTATCATAGACCTCTTTATCAAAGACTTCTTTATCAAAGACTTCTTTATCATAGACTTCTTTATCATAAACTTCATCATTCATAACGACTTCCTCCTTTTTATCCTGTGATGGCCTTTGTCCCACCCTTGAACCATAGTCTATTCAGGTTAATACTTTTACAAAACACAGGAGCTCCTGTGGTTCCTTTTACTGAGTTAAAGCCTTTATTTCAAGCCTTCTGCGTTTTACTCGTATTTGCCATAGGCCTTAACAAGCCTGACATCGCTGATTCCTTTGGACAAAGCTGCTTTCCTGGCCTCCTCCACATAGGGCAGTACCCAGTCAGGGGTGTTTTCTGGCATTACGATCAGGATTATTCTGTGAATGCCATAGCTTCCCTCCAAACCCAGAGGCTGTTCAACTGCCATAAGACTCACAGCGTGCTGTAGAACAGACTGCTTAATTTTGTTGCCATTGGTTCTATAGGTATCGAGAAAGGGATTTATGGAAAAAACATCGTAGAGAACGACCGTTTTTCCCAGTTCATCCACTATAGCTGCATCCACTGCCGGAGTTCTCTTTTCAAATTCAAAAAAGGTATAGCCTCTTGCCTCCGCATCTTCCCTGAGCTTCGCTGTTTCCCCTTTTTCAATTTCCAATCCGCGTTCGAAAAACCGATTTTCTTTGTCCGCAGTAATCCAGATGCTGCTCCCCGTTGTCTGCGTTCCATTAGGAGACGTACTTTTTACAGATGCTCCGCTGCCGCCAAACCACGCAAAAACTTTAACTCGGTTGCAGAGCTTTACCTCTGGCATAAGACCAAAGGGGGAAGGTATTCGCACCGTATAGGAAACAATTAAATCCAGGGACTGACCGTCACCTAAAAAATCCGAGGCTGTAAAATCAAGGCCTGAAGCCCCTCCTTTTATGAAAAGGGTATTTTCCAAATTTCCGCTGTCTAATAATTTCTTAAGCTCACTTTCAAGGTTTAGCCTGGAATAGGCACCAAGAAGCCTATTTGTCGCAGCATAGGCTCCTTTATTCAACAAAACCGAGGCAAGCAGCTTTACTTCACCCGCCGGATCTTCTGCTATCGTTTCGAACAGCTTCTTAACCTCGTTCCATGAAGAAGATGCTTCCTCCAGGGAATCCTCTGTTCTTTGGATCTTGTCGGCCCAGGAGTATACCTTTTCGAAAAAATCCTGCTGATTATTTTCCCCACTGCTTGAAAAACCGTCAAGTATTCCCTTAAAGGAGTCATAAGTATTAAGCAAGGTCTCTGATTGGCTTTTCAGCTCCTCCTCATTACCCGATACAATATCCTCCCAGGCATCCCCATAGCCCTTCAGGCCGGATGCTTCATACATATAACTCCAATTGCCCAATCCCCTTGCAACCTCAGAAAGTCCGGATTGTACCGTTTCGTAAATAAAGAAAAGCCGCATAAAGCTCATAAGACAAAAGAAAACAGCAAGAAAGACAGGAAGAACAATGACTGCTTCAATGGCTGAGCTACCCCGACTGGAGGTCATCTTTTTTACTGTTAGGAATACTACATTTTCTTTTATGTACTTATTTTTTATTTCCATCCGTTTCGTGGGGTTAATACCCCTGGCTCCATTCAACGGCAATCATACCAGCTCCATTCTTTTTAAAAAGGCTTTGCGGAAGAAACCACATTTTAAAATCAAGCTCCACCCGTATTTCCATCACTGTGTTGTATTGTGACAGGGACAAATCATTTTCAGATGCTGCCTCCTGCAGGTTTAGCTGGATGAGATCCGCTGTTCTCAAGGTCTTCGATTCATCGGGAACAGCCAGTAAAAACAAGCGCATATAGTCTGTATAGTTTGTCATAACCAGCTTGCCCACAAAGGCATCCGCCGACGCGCTTTGCCCTCCGAACATTTTGTCTGCTTCCTCTCCCAATGCTTTAACACCGCTTTCTATGGCCTTGTCCGCTCCCTGCTTTACGGATTCAAGCAGCTTTTTATAGGGGGACGACTGGAACAATGCGGCTTTTATCCTTGCTTTTACAGTTTTCTTAAACATTTCGATTTGAGCCTGGCTCTCTCCTCTCAGTGTTTCGGAAAAAGAGGCCACACAATCCCTGATATAGGAGGAAAGGCTTTCTATAAGCCCTTCGGGAGCATTGAAATTCAACCTTCCTATAAAACCCGTTTCTCCAAGATAACGGTCTATCTCATCCGATAAATATTCCTTACTCGTATCAAGTACATTGTTAAGATTTTTTTCAAGTGGTGCCGCCGCCCCATCCACCACGGAGTCAATTTTTTCAGACACAGTCTCCTCCAGGGCAGTGGCGGCAGAATCCAGCTTCTTTTCCACGGTGTCGGATACCAAATCACCTAAAGGCTTTATCAATATCTCCGTTATGCCCGAAGCCAGACCGCCGCCGCCCAGGTACCAGGTTGCCGGTGTTTTTAGAAGAGGGACACTGCCCCCTTTAGACAAAACCTGCAAATCCACATAGGCCTCCATACCCGCCCAGCCTACAAGAATTAAATTCTGAACGACAGGTATGCCAAAAAGGGTCCAGCCGGCCAGAGCTGAAGCCAGGCCGAGTGCCAGGGCCTGTTTGTCGGCATTGGTGTACACATGGAGCAGATTCATGGCAAAGCGCACCGAGTAAACCCCAAGCCCTGCGGCACGAAGATTGGCAGTTTCCGAAGTCTTGCCAAAAAGGATATATTCAACCTCCCCCTTTTCAAAAAAGGTTTTATCCAGAGGCCGGTTAATACCTATATCGTTTTTAATTTTGTTGTCCTCGGAAATCCTGCTCTTAAACGCTGAAACAATGTATTCGTTGACATAAAGCTCCAAAAGGATATCCTCACCCAGCTGCCCAAGGGAAGGCGTAAGCTGGCCCAGAAAATCACCTGTTTTATCCATCTGAGTGTCAAATCCATTTTTTTCACTTTCATTCACCGGGCCGGTTTCAATATTGGTATCCGAATAAGCTATGGTTTCACCTGAATTGGCGGTTCGGGACGGAAGGTTTAAAAATCTTTCATCCTCAGTAAAAGCTTTGCCTGCCTCTTCTTCCTTCTCATCTTCTGAAGCGGCTTTCACAAGCCCGCCCAGACTGCCTCTGATTTCATTTAACCGGGGATCTTCCTCAGAGGGGGCTAGGACACCACCGGAATCAAGACTGAAAAAATGCTCGTAATACCATTTGGCGAAGGCCTGCTTTTCCGCTTCGGAAGCGGCTGGTGAAAGAGTATATTCAGGAATGCGGTAATGGCCGGAAGCAGCCATGGCAGCGCTATCCGTCAAGTTTTGAAGAACAGCGGACGTGCTCTCCATACAATAGGACATTTCCAGAATTTGAAGCGCTTGAGTCAGTAACGAGGATGCCGTCTGAGTTGTGGCATATTCCTGAACAGCACCCGTCAGGGCATCCAGACGGTTTTTAAAAGCCTCCAGAGACGAGCAGGCATTTTCCACTTCAGCGGACCACAATGCCATGCTGCTCAGGTTATTTTGCAGATTTGCTTTCATAGCCTCCCAGCGGCTCATATCCAAATCCAAATGCAAACTGTCCACTTTAGCTTCAATAGCCTCAACCGCACTGCTGTCCTGACGTGCATTTGCCGCATCCCTTATTTTCCGAATCTCCTCCTGAATGATTAAAATGACAGGTATTATACTGTCAACCAGCTTAAGAGCCTCTTCCTGATAGGCCTTGTGAAGTTTGAGGTGCTGTCTGAGCCGGTTCAGTTCAGAAAGACTTCGCTGGGCATTTTGACTCCAGGATGGGGTTATATTGGAAAGCACACTTACATAGCCATCCATCTTTTCCTTCAGGGGGCTGTATTTTTCGTACGCAAGATTGCGGTTATCCTCCTGACGACTAAGGTAGACCCGTGAATAATAGAGCTCATCCTTTGCTTCATCCAGCTCCCCCCTTGCCTTATCCGCATCCTCTTTTGCCCTTTCAAGAGCTAAAGGGCTGGCTGAAGGTGTGTTCTCCAAGTCTCTCACCTTCTGATTGGCACGCTCATAGGCTGATTCCCTGTTGGACACGCGGCGTTCCAGGCTGCTTACTTCGTCCTGCTTTTGCTGCACCAAAGCCTCTGCGCTTTTATAAGCCGCATAGGAGGAGTTATACTCCGATAGGATTGGTACGATGCCATTCATAGCCTCTTTGGCTTTCCTATCGGCCTCTAAAGCCCCTTCCATGGCTAAAGCAACCTTACCCATAACATCCTGCCTCAGTCGGGTGGTATGTCCGTCACGATTGACGGAGGGCATTTTCTCAGTGTAAAGCCCCCATAAATAAACACTTTCTTCCCTGATTTGATTTAAAAGCTTATCCAGATAAATCTTGTCGCTTACGGTCTCGGCATCCTTTAAAAGCCCTCCCATGGCTTTAAGCTTGGCATAAAATTCACCTATTACCTGAACCGGCGCACGGTATTTCATAAACTCGGCAGCCTGTTTTTCAAGCACCAGTGGCCGGCTCAGGTTATAACGGGTTTCCACCTTTACGGATTGAACAGTAAAGCCATACAAATCGGCAGTTCCTTCAACCGCAGAGCCGGTATTCAAATTGTCGCTTAAAAGCTCATACAGGTTTTTTTCCCAATCGGCTTCCTCCCTGGGAGAAAGGGCAAAAAGGCCGTACTGCTCCTTCAACTGCCGGTTGTAGGCGGCAAGCATGGCATTGAGCGAATCCTTCACCGTACCGTCAGCCTGAACAAAGGCCATGCGTAAACGGGTTAAATCAATGAGAATGAAGGTAAGGGGAATCAACGCCGCAAGAACAATGCACAAAAAAA
>JAFADM010000490.1 GCA_023424865.1 Bacillota bacterium
CATTGTGTTTGATGAAGATGGTTGTGGTTGTGATGTCCTTCCTTTTTACACAACATCACTTAGGGAACTGCTATCAAATAGTCCTAATATAGGTCGTTTTAAAGAGCAAATAATTAGAGAGTTTGAAGAGAAAATGATGGTTTTGCCTGAAAAATGCAATTCCTTCATTTTGGTTCATGATACATATGATGGATATTATTCTTTCAAAAAGAATAAAGAGGTTGAACTTTGGTATATTGGAACAGTAGTCATACCTTTTTGAATAGCAATGCTACGAATATAACTTACGCATTTTTTATAATATGTGAAAATAGCTGAGAGACATCAATAGATAGTGTCTCTTAGCTTAACAAGCTATATGGATTTCGAATACTATTTGGTTAAGTTGTTTGTTGATACGGGGAAGTCTATCATAAGTGAAGTTCATAGTGAATATTTTAGGAAGCCTCTCTATTAAGACATTTACATTATAAATTCTATATAAACCACATGTATATTTTATAATTTGATATGAATCAGGTGGTGTAATGGATATGAAGCAAACAATAATATTATCTCCGGCCACATTAGACGATGTCGATTTCCTAGTAGATAAAAAAACTAACTTATCTTTATGGCCATATGAAGATGATATTGCAGCTGCTGATAAAGATACAGTGCGCAAGCAAATAGTTGAAAGAATTAATAGTGATTGGTATAAACAATACATAATACAAATTGATAACCCTGCAAGGCTATCTATCGGAGTATTACATATTCATTGGTATGAAAAAGAGCGGGAGGCTTGGGAAATAGGTTATTGTATCTTTCCTGAACATCAAAGGCAAGGCTATTGTGTGGAAGCCGCAAAATTAGCGTTGAAGTATGCCTTTGAAGATTGGAATGCTCATAAAGTGGTTGCTATGTGTAATGAATATAATACTGCGTCATATAAGGTGATGGAAAGGCTGGGAATGGTTAGAGAAGGGATATTCAGAGAAGAATTACCCTGGCAGGGTAAATGGGCAAATCAATTCTTTTACTGCATTCTTGACAATGAATATGGAAAAATGAATAAATGAGATAATTTAATTATAATGCATAAAAAGGGATGTTTTTATTATGTGCACGGGAATGAAATTATGGACATAGTTAGGTTTGCGGTATTTACGGATTTGCATTATGATCATATTCATGATGGCAAAATGAGAATTAATAACTTTTTGAAGGATATCCAAAACACCAGCTTAGATTTTATTATTGAATTGGGAGACTTTTGTTATCCAATAGACAAAAATAAACCCCTTTTACGTGAATTGCAACAAACAGGGGTTCCCTTTTATTGTGTTTTAGGAAACCATGATACGGATGCCTACTCAAGAGAACAGGTCTTAAATTTTCTTGAAATGCCCAATAATTATTATTCGTTTATCTATGGTAAAATAAAATTTATCGTATTGGATGCTTGTTATATTAAGGATGAAAAGGGGTGTAAGCCCTATTTCAAAAGAAATTATGATAAAGCATCTGACTATTACCCTTACCTGCCTCCAGAAGAAATTCAATGGATTAAAAAGGAATTTGATGATACTAATGACTATTATGTTATTTTCTCGCATCATAGCCTTGTAAATGAATTCGCTTCACGAGGTGTGTTTAACCGTGGAGAAATAAGAGAAATTATCAATAACGTCAATAATTCAGGTAAGCATGTGCTGTTATGTATGAATGGTCATGATCATGGAGATGCCGTTAGCAAGATTGATAAAACTTACTTTTATACGTTAAATGCAATGTCCTATATTTGGTGCGGATTACGTGAGCATTATAGCTATTCCAAGGAAATACATGATAGCTATCCCTACCTGAAGGATATGATTTTATATAAAGAAGGTTTTTACACGATAGTCACCATTTTTGGTGATGGAAGTTTTGAAATTCGTGGTATGAACGGACATTATCAAAACATTACACCTCAGGAGCTAGGAATTGTTGATCTATGGAATGGCGTCTCTGTTGCTCCGGTGGTATCAGCATTAAAATCTGGAAAATGAAGCAGACTTATTAAAAATTGTTGGAGAAGATCCGCTTTTGAAAGGTGAATAGAAATGGAATGTCATTTAAAAAATATATCCATACACTATGAGGTAAGGGGTGAAGGAAAACCGGTTCTTTTATTGCATGGCTATTCTGTGGATCACAGGTTAATGCTGGGTTGTATGGAGCCCTTATTTGAAGCAAAAGCAGGGTATAGAAGAATTTATATTGACTTGCCGGGAATGGGTAAAACAAGCGGCGAAAGCTGGATAAAAAATTCAGATCATATGCTGGAGAGTGTTATCGAATTTATAACAAAAATAATACCCGAGGAAAGCTTCTTACTTGCGGGAGAATCCTACGGCGGCTATTTGGCAAGAGGGCTCGTTTATAAGATGGCCAATCGCATTGACGGGCTGTTTTTGCTATGTCCTGCCGTTATAATGAATTTTAAAAAACGGCGTATTCCGGCCCATCAGGTTCTTATGAAGGATGAGCTTTTATTGTCGGAGCTGGAACCATGGGATGCAGAGGATTTTGCATCAATGCATGTCGTGCAGAGCCGCAAAGTGTGGGAAAGGTATCGAGACGAAATAGCAACGGGTATTAAAATTGCGGATAATGTTTTTTTAAAGAACTTGCAGGAAAAGGGATATGCGTTTTCCTTTGATGTTGATAAACTAGAGGAAAGGTATAATAAACCGACTCTGATGTTACTTGGACGCCAGGACTCAATCGTAGGCTACAAGGATGCGTGGGATATTTTAGATAACTATTCGAGAGCGACCTTTGCCGTGTTGGATAAAGCAGGCCATAATTTGCAGATAGAGCAGGAAGACTTGCTTAATTCACTCGTTGATGAATGGCTTGAAAGGGTTAAAGCGGATAAGGGCTAAATCTTGTTAAGGAGTATTAGCGCGAGGTGATTGCATTCTCCGGCTTTCTGAAAGAGTGTGAAGAAGACAGTGAAATTAACCTGACCCATTTCATCTGTTTTTCTTCGGGCTCAATACTGGCTGAATACATAAGGCCGCCATATAAAAAAGATGGCTATAAGCTGCTTTTTTCGATGACCAAGTCCCTGACTTCTCTGGCCGTGGGAATTGCAAGAGATAAGGGGTTATTGAAATTAGAGGATTTTGTGGTTACTTATTTTAAAGATGAATTACCCCAAAAACCCCATGAGAATTTATCTAAAATAAAAATTCGTCATCTCCTCACAATGACAAGCGGTATTCATGATAATACCTATACTATGCTGGTTACCCAGGATAATTGGGTAAGAGCTTTTCTGGCACAGGATTTTCCACATGAGCCGGGTACTTTTTACAGATATAGCACACATGGCTCCCATATGCTTTCGGCAATTATTCAAAAAGTATCGGGATTAACCCTTGAGGACTTTCTGAATAAGTTTTTGTTCTTTCCCATGGCCATTTATGAAGCCAAATGGGAAAGCTCCCCCGAGGGAATTACGGCTGGAGGAATGGGCTTGAGCCTTTACCCCCAGTCACTGGTGAAAATAGCACAGCTGCTGTTAAATGGCGGTATTTACAATAATGAAGCGTTATTGTCCGAAGAATACATTGCTATGGCAACCACCTGTCAGGCAATAAAACAGGACGATTTTCAGGATAATAAAAATACTTTCTGCGGTTTTGAGTACGGCTTTCAATTTCATATATGCAAAGAGGGATATTACCGCGCTGATGGGGCCTTCGGCCAGCTGTGCCTCCTTTGCCCGGAAAAGAGATATGGGTTTCTTGCCTTTTCGCAAAAAACAAAAATGGAAAAGCTGCTCTCACTAATCTATAAGTATTTTATAGAAGCTAAAGAGGCCTTAGTTATTGACAACAGCGATCATCAGGCAGCAATCGGTGAAATGCCGGAACCGGGTTTGTTAATTCCTGAGGCAAGATATAAAATGGAGTATAACCCATTAGGGATAGACTATCTTGAATTTGGAACAGACCCTTTAAATCAGTACATGAAAATGGTCTTACCACAAAGAGAGGATATCCTTTATTTTAATCTGTCATATTTAACAGAAGGGAAAATGCATTTTATTAAAGATTTGAAAGAGCATTATCAGGCTTATGTTTGCCGGGCAAAAGGGGCAGAGAAGCAGGTTCTAGAGTTAACTGCCTATTTTATTGAAACCCCTTATGTGGTTAAATACAGGATAGCCTTTGAACGTGGCTTAATAAAATTGGACTTTTCTATTAATGTTAGCTTTACCCTCAAGAACTTCTGTGTGACGGGAGTAGTGTGGGATACCGTTCTAAATGCGTAAAAATTAAATAAAAAGGCATATGTTTTAAAATAACGGTTATCTAACTGTTAAATTTGGCTTATACTATTACCTAAAGCGGGCTATGCCCAACCCAATTGCTAGGAATCGCCTATGAAACAGCTTGTTTTTATTGACGCTTTTCAGCATAAGTACTTACAGCCATATAACCTATTTGCTCATAAAGGCCAAATAAGGACTTTTTGAATTGCTGTTGAGGCATGGCGCAGAACTAAATAATATCAGGAGATTATAACATGAAATTGTATAATGCTTTTAGCAGAGAAAAAGAAGAGTTTGTACCCATTGATGAAAATAAAGTGAAAATGTATGCCTGTGGCATTACCGTATACGACGACTGCCATATCGGACACGCAAGGCAGGCCATTGTCTTTGATATTTTCAGCCGGTATCTTCGCTATAAAGACTATGATGTGACCTATGTGAGAAATTACACCGATGTGGATGATAAAATTATCGCCAGAGCCAATGCCCTGGGGATGAATGCGCTGGATTATTCACAAAAGAAAATAGAAGAGGCTGAAGAGGACCTGGCAGCCCTTAAAGTAATAGATGCGGATATTAAGCCAAAGGCTTCGGATTATATAGAGAAAATGCTGACCTTTATCGGAGATTTAATTAAGAAGGGCCATGCCTATGCAACCGAACGGGGGGATGTTTATTTTTCGGTAGAAAGCTTTGAAGGCTACGGAAAGCTGTCAAACAGGAATACGGAGGAGCTTCTCAACGGCGTCAGAAAAGAGGTGGAGGAAGGCAAAAAGAGCCCCATCGATTTTGCGCTCTGGAAAGCCGCCAAAGAAGGCGAAATCTACTGGCAAAGTCCCTGGGGCAAGGGAAGGCCGGGATGGCATATTGAGTGCTCCACAATGGTTTTGGATACCCTGGGTGAGAGTATTGATATTCATGGAGGCGGTAAGGACCTTATTTTCCCCCACCACGAAAATGAAATTGCGCAAAGCGAAGCCTACACGGGAAAGCCTTATGTAAAATACTGGGTTCATAATGGGCTTATTACCATTGACGGTCAAAAAATGAGCAAATCCCTGGGCAACTCAATGACAATCAAACAGGCTCTTGAGAAATACCGCCCGGAGGTCATACGTTATGCCATGCTTGAAAAGCATTATTCCTCCGCCATTGATTTAAATGAAAAGGTCTTTTCCCTGGCTGAAAAGCAGCTTTATTATTTTTACAACACCCTGTCGAAAATGGATTCCTTCTTAAAGAATAATGGAAACCTTGAAGGCGGGAAGGTTTTGGACCCATCCGTCATTGAAGGCATTGAAAAAGACTTTGAGGCTGCCATGGACGATGATTTAAACACCTCCATGGCTATTTCAAACCTTTTTGCCCTTTTCAAGCATGTCAATGCTTTAGTATCTGACAGAAAAAAAGCCCCACAGGATACAGCGGCGACATTGGCTCTGATAAAGGACAGGGTAGTAAGGGTATTTTCTGTTATCGGTTTATTGCAGGAGAAACCGGAAGAATTCATTGCGGTGCTCAAGAATAAGCATTTAACGCTTTTGGGCTTGTCCAAGGCTGCTATTGAGGATAGGATTTCACAAAGAATCAGCGCCAAGGCAGCTAAAAACTATGAAACTGCAGATAAGCTAAGAGATAATCTTTTGGATCAGGGGATCTTGTTAATCGACAGTAAGGAAGGAACTCAATGGGATATTAAAGACTTATACAGTCTCCCTGTTGATTAGGACCCTATAGCTGATACGCGTCAAAAAAACAAATAATTTCATCGGCGATACAATTCATTTGGCTGCGGGCAAAGCCCGCTTTTTGTAATCGGGATTGCATGCTGAAAGGGGCCTTTTCGAAATCAGGAAAGGCTTGACAATATAGTACTATATGGTATAATCCTATATAACAATATAAAAAGAGAGAGACATCAAAGAGCCATTGTCTTATGGAGGTAAACCAATGTCTAAGGTATCAGTACCTGTATCTAGTAATTTTTGTCCTCAAACACTTTTTCTGTACGGAACTTACAAAGAGGATGGCAGTCCTAATTTCGGTCTGTTCTGCTGGTTTAGCTATTGCTGGGATGAAAGCCTGGGCGTTATGGCCTGTTTAGGCGGAAACAAGCTCACAAAGCAGCGGATAAAGGAAACCGGCGTGTTTTCTGCTAATCTGGTTACAGAGGGCATGCTGCCTTTGGCCGATTACTTTGGAAATATAAAAGGCTTCTCGGAAGAAAAAGCGAAACTATGCCCACCAACCGTAAAAGGCAGTGTTCTTGATGTCCCCATCCTTCAACAAAGCCCCTGGTCCTTTGAGCTTGAGGTGTCAAAAACTATGGAGCTTAATGACAGTGATGTTTTCCTATGTAAAATTCGTAATGTTCTTGCCGATGAAAGCCTTCTGGACGAGACAAAAACGATTGAGGAAAGATTGGGCGGTATAGCACCTGTAAGCTCAACCTTTAAAACCTACTTCTCCTGGCAGGGCAAAAGGCTGGGGGCTTGGGGAGAGCCATTAACGGGCATTAAGTAAAAAGGCTGGATTTGACAGGCCGTACCTCACTCGACACGAAAGGGGCTTATTAAAAACAATTATAATCGTTTTTAAGCTTGAAATGGACCCCCTGACTGTTATAAATTTGAAGTGTTAATTCAAATAGAAAGGTATGGCCTTGTGAACGTGAATCCTTACAGAAAGTTACAAAGCTCCGCGCAAAGACCACAAACTAAAGTCGGCGATGCTTTGCTCGGAGCCTGAACACTTAAGTCGCTGATGCTGAAAACCTGTTTAAGGCAAAGAATCCCTTGCAATGAGCGGATTTGTTTGTGCTTGTTTTTTCAGTGTCAGCCATGGAGTGTGCGGGAACAAGGTTTGTTTTATAACAAGACTGCAGCAGGTAGAGCCTGACTGCAGTTTTTTTGAATGGAAATTCAAGGTGGTCTTTGCTTCAACCATGAAAGCGTTGGGAGGAGCGGGGCCATGAAAT
>JAFADM010000500.1 GCA_023424865.1 Bacillota bacterium
CGAATCATGTCTTGGCGAAACCTGTCCTCAAAAAGGGAGGTTAGGTGTGTAAGCTTAATTTACTGTAGTCACCTTAACGGTGCAGGCGGCACTGTTCACTTCAAGAAGGATGGTATTTTCCGCTTCATTGAAGTTGGGAGAAACATAGGTTTTACTTCCTAATAAGGAAAATTCCTCCTTGCCCGAGCCATCATTTAGCGTTAGATTGGTGACGGCAGCTGAGGATACGATTTTCAGGCCGCTTCCCTCGGGAACGATAAGATTAATATCCACAGCCCCGCTGTTGCATGTTAATTTAGCGGTTTTCTGCTTATCGCCCACCTTGATTTCAAGATTGGCCGCACCCGTATTCACAACACACCGGCTCAGAGCAAGCTCTGAAAAATCAAGAATCCCGTCGGTAGCTCCCGTATTAACCTCAATATCCCAGGGAATGCTTTCGTTGAGCTGTGCGGTGAACTGCTTGGAGCCGGTGACACTGTTTTTTAATTCCTGTTTATAGGTGAGGGTAGGCGTAAAGCCCTCGCTCAGCTTATACTCGATACCTGAAATTTTTGTATTGACCTGGGCAAAGGAGCTGTCGGTTGCCGAAAGGTCCAAATCCACAGCGCCAAGATTGACAACAAGCTTTCCTGACTGATAGGAATCCTTCATCTCAAAGCTCTTCTCAGGCAAAGTTCCCTGTCCTCTGTCCGACTCCCCCGAGCGGTTCAAATAAAAGCCGTAGCCTCCAATGATACAGAAAACAACAACCCATACCACTGCCCGGAGGATATGGGCATCACGGCTTATAAAAAAGCTAATTCCCGCAGCCACAATAAACAGTGGCCATAGTACAGCCAGGGAACCGAACAAGTCGATTTCCACCTTACCTGTAGAACCCAGAATCCACATGATACCGATAAAGATGAGCAATACGCCCCAAAGGGCACCGGATCGTCTCATTTAATTTCCCCTCCTGTTCTGTGACAGAAGATAAATGCCGCCTAAAATCATCAGCCCTGCAAAGACATACCGCCAATCCAGCCAGTTGAAAAACATCCGTGCCAGGAGAAATATGCCGAAGCCGATAAGGATAAAACCTACGACAAAGCGATTATTGCCGCCGTTATTCACAGGGGCCTCTTCGTTGTCGTTATACCCGCCTGAGTACTGGGCGTCGGAGGGGACAATGATGACACACAAAATATACAGTAAAATTCCCGGCAGCATTCCGCTGAGCACAATGCCTACCAGAGCAATCAGACGTACCATGGAGCGATCCATATTGACATAATCGGCAAGACCTGAGCATACACCGCCAAACACCCTGTCTCCGGTTTTTCTTACAAATCTTCTTTCCATTCGCTTTCACCTCAATTAAAACGTTCCTTCCCTGCCTCCGGTCCGGACCGGATATATCCATTGAGCCGCAAGGAACCTTTTTCTTTGTCTTCAATAGATTTTACGTAAGGTCCTCAGCGAATGTCTGATCCATTTAAAATCCTTCGTCCATTATTCGTGCTGAGATTTCCGCAAATACGGGTGCTGCACTGCTGCCTCCGCTTTTTCCGTCCTCAATAAAGACACACATGGCATAACGGGGCGAATTAACCGGAAAATACCCGGAAAACCAGGCGTGTATAATGGCCCTGTCATCCTCCAGCCAGCCTGTTTCAGCACTTCCTGTTTTTCCGGCGCTGCCTCCGTGTCCCCTGATGTTTGCCAGTGAGCCTGTGCCTGATTGGACAGTCATTTGCATCATGCCCTGGAGACTGGCTGCCGTTTCCTTGGAAATAACCCGCTCCCAGGAGCTTTCACCGATATTTCGTATGCGCTGTCCTTTATCGTTGACAATAGCCTCCACCAGAGTCAGACGATTCAGTATTCCGCCATTGGCAATGATAGCCGTCATATTGGCCGCCTGAAGGGGGGATACCAAAAGATCACCCTGGCCGATGGATAAATTGGCTGTTTCTCCGTCGGAGGCCGGTCCCATGGTATTGGGAAGCCGGCCCAGGGCTTCATCCAGGCCCTGGAGATAAATCCCTGTTTTTGAGCCCAGTCCGAATTTATCCGCCATGTCAACCAATTTGTTTCGCCCAACCTTCAAGCCCAATTGTATAAAATAAGCATTGCAGGATTTGGCAAAGCCCTGGGCCATGTTAACAGTGCCATGTCCCCCGGTGAGATAGCTGGAGCATTTCATAGTCTTATCCCCTAATTGAACATATCCCGGACAATCAAAGGTGGTTTCCGGAGAAATCCCTGATTCAAGTGCTGCCGCAACCGTTATGATCTTAAAAATAGAACCGGGTGTATAAGCCCCCAATGCACGGTTGAACAACGCCTGGGAAGGGTCGCTTAAATAGTCGTTGACATAGGCCGGATCAAAATTAGGTCTGGAAGCCATGGCCAGAACCTCTCCCGTTAAGATGTCCACAATGACCACCGCACCTTCGGTGACCATACGATCCATGGTCTCCTCCACAATTTTTTGCATATGGTAATCGATGGTCAGCATCACATTAAGCCTGGTCTCAGCCGTAGTGTCGTAGACTCGGTATCCAAACTGACTCATAATGGTATTTCCCGCGTCGGCTATAACCCCTGCATATAAGCCTCCACCCCGGGACAGGGAGGTTTGGTAAGCCTTTTCAACCCCTGCCAGGCCTTCCTTTCCCTTCTCCCCCACATAACCCAGAAGATGGGCCGCCAGAGTGGCACTGCCGTTTCTCAGCGGAAATTCCACGACGCTTATGCCTTCAATGCCGGAATCCCGAATGGCTTCAGCCTGGTTCTCGCCAACAGAAAGGGTAAAGGGCAGCTGACTTGAGTTAACTTTTTTGTTGAGCTCCTCATAGGATATGTTTAAAAGACTTGCTATCATGCGCTGGAGGCTATCCTGTCCAGCCAGTGTGACGGGCTGGAGCAAAACTTTGGTTTCATTTTCCCTATTGGTCAGGCGTATACCGTTGCGGTCAAGAATATCGCCTCTTTCGCTGTAAAGCTCCACATTTTTAAAGCGCTGAAGCGCCGCAGCTTCCGAATACTGCTCACCCGTAACCTGCTGAATGGTGAATAGCCTTATCCCGATAAAAAGAAATCCCAATACGAACAGCAGCCCTACAAATTTAATACGGCCGGACATTTCCATTCCTCCTCAAAGTCCTTCCAGGCTTTGGGCCTGAAAAAAACAAGACATACTTTCTAAAGTATGCCCTTGAATGGTACGGATTTATAACCGGTCGCTGCAATGTAATACAATGCCCACTTATCTTAATATATCCCAATAACGCTTGGTTTCCAGAATATCCTCAGCTACCTGCTTTTTAAGGACTTCCACCGTTTCAAAGCGCTTTTCGCCTCTTAGCTTTCGGACAAAGCAGACCTCGATTTCCTGTCCGTAAATATCCTCATTATAGTCCAGAAGATGTGTTTCAATGCTGAAAGCATGGCCTTCCCGAATGGTGGGGGCAATGCCCACATTGGTTATGCCGTTGTGCCAGCGGTTTCCGACCCGGGTTTTTGTGATGTAAACACCATGGGCGGGAACCACCATTTTCTCATGAGCCAGAATATTGGCCGTAGGAAAGCCCAGAGTTCTTCCTATTTTCCTTCCGTCAACCACCTTTCCGCACAGGGAGAAGTAACGGCCAAGAAGTTGAAAGACTCTCTCCATTTTGCCTTTTTTTATGTATTCACGTATAAGCGTGCTGCTGACAATCTCTGAATTGACCTTTACAGGGGGAACGACTATGGTTTTAAACCCCCATTGGTCGCCGTACTTTTTCAGAAGCTCCGTATCGCCCTTGCCCATATACCCGAAACGGTAGTTGAAGCCCACCACTGCCAGTCGGATTTGGAGTCTATCTACCAGTACGTTCCTGACAAACTCCTCCGGAGAAAGATGGGAAAAGGTTTCATTAAATTCCTGATAACAGAGGGTATCGATATCCATGGCCCCAAGAATGGCCTTTTTTTGCTCATTGGTGGTTATAAGCGGACTATCAAGATTTTTTCTCAGCATATTTCCCGTGTGCTTATTAAAGGTATACACCACAGGCGATAGCCCATTCAGGCGGCACTCATTGATAAGTGTACCGATGAGCGCCATATGGCCGATGTGAAGGCCGTCGAAATTCCCCAGCCCCACTCCGGTATGAACCTCGGAGTGATAGTCCGACATATTGGTCACAACCTGAAGTTTACTCATTTCTTCCCCCTTGCAGACGGCTTGTCAGCCGATCCACTTGGCAGCTTTTACAGCTGCTCTTTCTCTCTCTTTAATCCATTTCTTGCCTATGCCTAAAAACCTTTCCTCTTGGCTGTATAGCCTGACCAGTTCCGGCTCCCCGGATTCCAGCGAGCTGTTCGGCCTCTCAGTAATAATGACCATTCCATTTGAAAGCCGTTTTTCCTCATTGGCGTCGACATGAAAGGCCGGCATATGCCCAAGGGCTTTATCCATACTTAAAAAGAGGCTTTCCAGGGTTCCTTCCTCTTTTGCTTTCTCAAGGCCTTCAAGAGTAACCGCTTCTTCCAGCCTGAAAGGACCGGAGCGTGTGCGTACAAGGGTTTTCATATGGCCGCCGCAGCCCAGGGCTTCGCCCATATCATGACATAGGGTTCGAATATAGGTCCCTTTGGAGCACTCCACAAGAAAGGTAACCTCCGCCCTTTTACCGCCCTCAGTCTCAAACCGGTGGATTCCCTCCGGTATAAGGCTGTAGAAGGTAACCGGCCGGGGTGTACGCTCTACCTCTTCCCCTTTTCGCGCCAGCTCATACAGACGTTTTCCGTTTATGCGCACAGCCGAATGCATGGGAGGCAGCTGCTGCCTTGTCCCGACAAAGCCTGCCATAACCTTAAGTATTTCCTCGTCCGCTGCCTCCGCGTCCATTTCCTTGAGGCGCACACCGGTGGCATCCTGGGTATCCGTAGACTCTCCCAGCAGCATCACGGCACGATAGGCCTTGTCCTTTTCCATAAGGTATTCGATTACCTTTGTAGCCCTGCCCGTACAAACCGGTAAAACGCCTGTGGCATCAGGATCCAGCGTACCTGCATGTCCCACTTTTTTCGTAGCCGTAAGACGTCTTATTTTTGCCACCACATCAAAGGAAGTCATCCCTGCGGGTTTATGAATATTTAAAATGCCGTCCATTCTTATTTAGCTCCTCAACCGATTTTAGCCGGCCTTGCAGCTCTCTCCTTTAAATGCTTTGCCTTTTAACGGTCCGTGGAGGCCTGATCCAGATGGGGAAGAATAACACCGGTCAGTTTCTCAATAACCTCTTCCAGATCCCCCTCGGCATTAAAGCCCGCAGCACGCTTGTGGCCTCCGCCACCGAAGCTTTCAGCTGCTTTCGCCACGTCAACATATTCATTGGAACGCAGATTGCCTCGAAAATGACCTTTGGGATCCTCCCTCAAAAAGGCACACACCTCCACCCCTTCCAGGCTGCGCCCTATGTTAACCAGTCCTTCAAAATCGCTGCTTTGGGCCTGGCACCGGCCTTCATCCTCAAAGGTAATGTAAGTAATGGCCAGCTTTCCTTCTGCCAGAAGACGAAGGGAGTTCATGGTTTGCTTCATTAAGTAAAGCTTTGTATGAGAAATTCTATCAAAAACATTTTTAACCACCATGATAAAATCAATGCCCAGCTTCACCAGCTCCGCAGCAACCTCAAGGGTTTTAGGAGTGGTATTGGAATAGCGGAAGCCCCCTGTGTCCGTCAGAATGGCCGTGTAAAGGCAAAGTGCCGTATCCTTGTCCAGAGGCAGCTTAAGAAATTGAGTAATGAGATCATAGATGATTTCGCCGGTGGCGGATGCCGATGTATCAACCAAAGAATAATGGGCCTCAACCTTGTTGGTTGCATGATGATCAATACTCAGCCGCACCTGGGCCCCATAGAAATAAGGCTGGCGTTTACCCAGACGAACAAGATCCCCATTATCCAGATTAATGGCAGTATGAAAGGTTCTGTCGGGCATTTGGCCGATAAGCTCCTGCCCCGGCAGGAAAGCCAGGGTAGAGGATACCTCCTCTTCTAACAGCACGGTCACATCCTTGCCCAGAGACCTTAATGCAAGTCCCAGGGCAAAGGATGCTCCCAGAGCATCGCCGTCGGCATTGATATGGGGCATAATAACTACATTGTCCGCAGCAAGAAGCTGCTGTCCAATGATTTCAAGCAGATTATCCTTCATTGTTTGCTAACCTGTCCTTATTCTGTGTCGGTTTCCTGGCCGTTAGAGCCATTGCTTCCGCTTTTATCCGCCTCTTCTGCGGATGCCTTATCCGTGGCCACAGCATCGCGGATAAGCTTATTGATATGAATGCCGTGTTCAATGGAATCATCCAGCTTAAAGGTAAATTCCGGTGTGTAGCGTATGTTTACCCGCTGTCCGATTTCTCTTCTTATAAATCCCGCGGCATGCCTCAAGGCCGCCATGGCCTCCTTTTTGCCGTTTTCATCAGCAAAGACGCTGATAAAGGCTGTAGCGTGCCTGAGATCCTTGGTCACCTTCAATGCCGTCACCGAAACAAAGTCGGGAAGGCGTGGGTCCTTTATGCCTGTGCGAATGAGTTCGCTCAGCTCTTTTCTGATTTCTTCCGAAATACGATCAATTCTGTCCATCTCTACCTCCAAATTAACACCGGGCAACTGCTGCCGCAGGAACGGCTTTGTGCAAAACGCAGAAGGCCTTATACTAACCATTCCCAAATTGCTTTTATAAATTCACCGTCCCAAAAAATTTCCTTTTCGGGACGGTGAATAATTAACCTCTATTGGGCCGGCATTTAATACAGTATATTAGACGGCCTGCCTTTTACTGGCGCTGAACCTCTTCCATATGGAAGGCCTCAATAATATCGCCTTCCTTGAGGTCATTGTATTTCTCAAGCATGACACCGCATTCATAGCCGGCTGCAACTTCCTTGGCATCATCCTTGAAACGCTTGAGTGAAGCAAGCTTGCCTTCAAGCACCACGATACCGTCCCGAACAAGACGGATGTCGGAATTTCTGGACACCTTGCCGTCGGTTACATAAGCACCGCCGATGGTTCCCACATTGGAAACCTTGAACAGCTGGCGGATTTCCACATGACCGTCCACAACCTCTTTATAGGTGGGAGCAAGCATGCCCTTCATGGCCTTTTGCACATCCTCAATGGCGTCGTAAATAACACGGTAAAGCTTGATGTCCACTCCGGCTGTCAGAGCTGCCTCGGTAACATTGGTGGAAGGTCTGACATTGAAACCGATAACAATGGCATTGGATACCTCCGCCAGTGTAATATCCGCTTCGATGATGGCACCGACGGCGCCATGGATAACCTTCACCTTAACCTCGTCATTGCTGATCTTCTCAAGGGACTGCTTCAAGGCTTCCAAGGAACCCTGAACATCTGCCTTAACAATAAGGTTAAGATCCTTTACATTACCCTGCTGAATCTGGCTGAACAGATCCTCAAGGGAGATTTTAGCTCTGCCGATATGCTCCTCACGGATCTGCTGCCTTCTTCTGTCAGCCAGCTGCTTGGCAACCTTCTCATCGCTGACGGCGTAGAACACTTCACCGGCTTCCGGCACATCGGAAAGACCGAATACTTCCACAGGTACTGAGGGACCGGCTTCTTTAATCTTGCGGCCCTTGTCGTTAACCATGGAACGGATACGACCAAAGGTGGAGCCGGACAGGATAGCATCGCCATGACGCAGCGTACCTCTCTGAACAAGCAGGGTAGCCACAGGTCCACGGTTCTTATCCAGCTGAGCCTCAATGACTGTACCCTTAGCCTGCTTGTCGGGATTGGCCTTGAGCTCCGAAATGTCCGCTGTTAACAGAACCATTTCAAGAAGCTGATCAATATTGATGCGCTGCTTGGCCGATACCGGTACGGCAATAACATCGCCGCCCCATTCTTCTATGAGAAGTCCGTGCTGGGTGAGCTCCTGCTTCACATGATCCGGATTGGCGTTGGGCTTATCAATTTTGTTAATGGCAACAATGATGGATATGCCCGCTGCCTTGGCATGGTTGATAGCTTCTACAGTCTGAGGCATAACACCGTCGTCCGCTGCAACCACAAGGATGGCAATATCCGTTACCTGGGCACCGCGGGCACGCATGGCCGTGAAAGCTTCATGACCCGGCGTATCCAGGAAGGTAATATCCCTGCCATGGAGATTAACGGTGTAAGCACCAATGTGCTGGGTAATGCCGCCTGCTTCGCTTTCGGCGATATTGGCACTGCGGATGGCATCCAGAAGGGAGGTCTTACCATGGTCAACATGGCCCATAACCACCACAACCGGAGCACGGGGCTTAAGATTATCTTCCTGATCTTCCGTATCATCAAAAAGGATATCCTCTTCGCTGACAACAACAGCCTTGTGAACCTTAACACCGTATTCTTCACCCAAAATGACAGCAGTATCAAAATCCAGCTCCTGATTCTGAGTGGCGGGGATCCCTAAGAGGAACAGCTTTTTAATTACATCGGCAGCCGTTTTCTTTAGAGCTTCCGCCAATTCCTTAACCGTAACGGTTTCAGGAATGGTAACATCGGTAAGAACAGCCTTTGGCGGAATGTACTTGGCTTTTTCAAGTCTTCCCTTTTTAAGCTTCTTTTCCGCGCGCTTGGCCTTTATTGCTTCATCAGCGTCATTGTAGAACACATCAATAACAAAGTCGTCAGAGTACATATCGGAAACGCTGGCCTTCTGACCCACAATGTTCTTTTTGAAATTGGCATCCTTGTCGGAACCACCTGCTGCAGTTCTTGACGTATCCTTCTTTTGTTCCTTCTTTTCTTCCTTCTGCTTTTCAACCGTCTGGAAGGTTCTTCTTTCACCGCGGGTAAACACCTTTTCTTCGGTAACACCAGCAGGCGCTGTGGCCTTGGGTATTACAAGAGGACGATTGCCGCCTCTGTTGCCGTCGCGGTTGCCCTGGTAGCCGCCCTGGCGTCCATCACCAGGGCGTCCGCCCTGATCTCTGCCATAGGAATAACCACCCGGACGTCCGCCGTCACGATTACCCTGGTAACCACCCTCGCGATTGCCCTGGTAGCCGCCTTCACGGTTGCCCTGATAGCCACCCTGGCGATTGCCCTGGTAACCACCCTCGCGATTGCCTTGGTAACCGCCCTCGCGGTTGCCCTGATAGCCACCCTGGCGGTTGCCCTGGTAGCCGCCTTCACGGTTCCCCTGGTAGCCGCCGCCTTCACGAGGCTTCCATTCACC
>JAFADM010000519.1 GCA_023424865.1 Bacillota bacterium
TTAACGATAACACTAAATGAATACAAGGAGTGTTTACGGTGATCACGCTAAAAGATATTGCAAAAGAAGCGGGAGTAAGCGTCATGACGGTTTCCCGTGTTGTCAACGGCCACCTTTCCAAGGTTTCCGAAGAAAACACACGGCGCATTCAGGGGATTATACAGCGAGAAAACTATGTGCCTAACTCATCAGCACGTTCCCTATCCTCTAAAAACTCTCATATTATCTCCCTTATCATACGTGGGCTGGGAAATCAGCTGACAAATCCGTATAACGCCGCCATGGCCGGAGAAATCATTTCCTATGTGCAGGAACAGGGCTATTATCCCATGCTGCATTTTATTGACAAATACGATGACATAACTCAGCGCTTGCGGGCCTGGAATGCCGAGGGTTCCATTTTCCTGGGAACCTTTGATGAGGATATTGAAAGAATTATGTTCGATAACCGTATCCCATTGGTATTTACGGACAGCTACAGTAAGGTAAGGCAAGTTACCAATGTCGGTATAGACGACTATAAAGGCGGCACTCTGGCTGCCCACTATTTTATTGAGCACGGGCATAAGCATTTTCTTTATTTGGGCTTTTCCATGACCTCCAGCGTGGTTGAAAATCGGCTGAATGGTTTTCGAGACACTCTTAAGGCTGCCGGGTTTATGCTCCCTGCCTCACACGTTTTGGAAATGGGAAATTCCATGGAAGAAATAGCAGCGCAGATAAGCCAGCTGGAACCAAAACCCACAGCTATTTTTACTTCAGCAGATATACTGGCCATAACCCTTATCAATGCGCTTAAGCATTTGGGACACCCTGTGCCGGAGGATTATTCGGTCATAGGCTTTGATGATCTCGCTATGGGGCATTTAATTACGCCTCCCCTCACCACCGTTGTTCAGGACATTCCCCGAAAAGCTCGAATAGCCGCAAATTTGCTGTTCCGGCACATTAACGATCCTACTGCACCCGCTGAAAATATTACTCTGGATGTACAGCTTATTGTGAGAGATTCGGTTTATGATTTGAGGAGGAAGGCTTAACAGATACCGGGCCTCCCCAGCATCTGTACATGAATCAATCGGTTCTTCAGGCGCGATGATAAAACTCCCATGGCCGGGAGCTCCATCTTTGACAGGGTTCATGCTTTTAACATTCGGAAGCATTGACTCGGAAATGATCGTGTTTTCATTGATATATTTCCGATAACGGAATACAATAGTCCATGAGGTGATCTTCATGGACTTTATTACTGCAAAGCAGGCCGCCGAAAAATGGGGGGTAACGGACAGGCAGGTACGCATCCTATGTGCTGCAGGAAAAATAACGGATGCAAAACGGGCAGGCCGCTCATGGTTAATTCCTGCTGATGCACAAAAGCCGGAAGACGGTCGGGTTAACCGCTTCGTAAATGGCAAGCTTAAAGAGCTGCTTTCACGTATTGACGAAAAGAAAGCTGCTCTTGATACTTTGCGCCCTCTGACAGCCGGAGAGGTAGCGCGGCTTAAGGATGAATTTTTAGTTGAATATACTTACAACTCAAACGCCATTGAAGGGAACACACTTACTCTACAGGAAACCGCAATGGTGCTTGAAGGTATCACAATTGACCGTAAGCCCCTGAAAGAGCACCTTGAGGTTATAGGACACAGAGATGCCTTTGAATATATGCTGCAATTGGTACAGGATAAAGTTCCTCTTAGCGAAAGGATTATTAAAGAAATTCACAGCCTTGTTCTCATTGACAGACCGGAGGACAGAGGTGTTTACCGCAGAATCCCGGTTAGAATTATGGGTGCCAGGCACGAGCCTCCTCAGCCCTATCTTGTTCCGGAAAAGATGGAACAGCTTATAGCGAAACATGGGGAGATAGTAAGCACAATGCATACTGTTGAAAGGGTGGCCTTGTTCCACCTTCTGTTCGAAGGTATCCATCCTTTCATTGACGGAAACGGCAGAACGGGCAGATTAATCCTCAATTTTGAATTGGGCTCGGCAGGCTTTCCGGCAATCAATGTAAAATTTAGTGATCGTAAAAAATATTATGACTGCTTCTCCTCATACTATGAAACCGGCAGCCACGAGCCTATGGCACTGCTGGTGGGAGGCTATGCGGAAGAAATGCTGGATAGGTATTTGAAGATATTGAAATAAAGATAAGGGGGTGTTTCAAGATAGCTTAAGCTGCATAAAAAAGACGGTGCAGTGACGCCAAAAGGGTGTTGTTTCCGTATTTTTGCAGTGTTTTACGCGAACAATTAATTATTTCGCAAATTTTCCGCAAACTTCTGTGCACTGTCGCCATAAGCCAGATTGAGAATAAGCTCACCGATTTGTCGTTTTGTACCTTCTATCAAATTAACACCAACAAAGCGTCCCTTAACGCCGCTATTTAAATTAATATGAAACTCATGGATCAGCCCATCCACCAGCCGCATCTTCCCGGCATACGTCCGGGCGCGGGGCCAATTCTCGATAAACGCGTTGGATGCCGGGCCTATTCTGTTTGCCCTTGCCGTATGCTCTTTTCCAAGCCTCAGAACTCATGTTTTGCCCTCCTTTAGCTTTATCCTACCGCTATTCCAACCCTATCCTTCCTTGCTTATACCCCAAGGATATTAATAACCCCAATAAGCCAAGGTTCCTTCAATTATATTTATTAAATCTGCATTCCGAACGGGTGACTCTTGCTTTAATGAAAGCATTTGCAAGGGGTTAACCAAATCTCTGAACAGGGATAATTCGAACCAATTATCAGGAAGTTTTCGATTTGCGAAGGTATTATAAACCTGCTCAAATAATCCAATGTGAGTCTCCTTGAAAAAGTGGCGGTATCTTAAAAACTGGCCTATATCGG
>JAFADM010000535.1 GCA_023424865.1 Bacillota bacterium
GCTACAGTCCCAGTATTCCTCAAATCATGAAGGGCTGCGGTGTGGATTATTTTCTGACCACAAAAATGGCATGGAATGACACCACTAAATTCCCTTATGACACCTTTTACTGGGAGGGCCTGGATGGTACAAGAGTACTGACACATCTTAATAAAACCCATATCTGGCCTGATCCGGAAAGCATGACGGAATATGTGACAACCGGGCGAAGGACCGGGGACGCGGTTAAAGAGAAAACGGTGTCCAACAGGAGGCTTTTGTCTTACGGCTTTGGCGACGGCGGAGGTGGTCCCCAGTTTGAAATGATAGAAATGGCCAGAAGAGTAAAGGATCTGGAAGGTCTGCCCCGTTCCGAGCATACGACCGTCAGCCGTTTTATGAAGGAGCTTGAAGAAACGGTGGTCAATCCATCCATCTACAGCGGCGAACTCTATTTGGAGCTCCACCGGGGAACCCTTACAAATCAGCACACTATAAAGCGCAACAACCGAAAAGCTGAAATTCACTTGCGGAATCTGGAATTCCTAACCGTTCGGGAAGCTGTGGAGGGGGATAAACCTTCTCAGGATGACGCTATCCGTCCCCTTTTGGGCACCCTTCTTGTAAACCAGTTTCATGATATTTTGCCTGGGACCTGTATTCCGTCAGCCCATGATCAATCCATTCAGGAAACCTCAGAGGTTATCGAAAAGGCTGAAGGTCTGATTAATAACATTATAAGTGTCCTTCCGGAGGGAAAAACCGTTTCCCTTATTAATACCCTGTCCTTTGAAAGAAAGGATGTGGTTTATCTTGATGTTGAAGAAGGCTTGGCTATAGACGATCCTTCTAAACTGCTTAAGCAGCAGCATACAAGAGACAGCCATAACCAGCTCAAACTTGCTGTTTCAGGTCTGTCCCTGCCTCCCTTGGCTTCCGTGTCCCTGAAACTTGTAGAAGGAATGCCAAATGAAAAGAGTGCCTTCATCTTAGAGGGAAATCGTCTTGAAACACCCCACGCCTGGGTTACCTTTGATGAGAGTGGCTTTATGTCCTCCTTCATTGATAAAACCAATGGCAGAGAGCTTAAAGGTGAAGGCTATGCCCTTAATACCTTCCTTCTGGCTGAAGATCTGCCATCGGCGTGGGATAACTGGGATGTGGATGCGGACATTGAGCTTAAGCTCAAGCCCTGCGCCCAGCTCCTTTCCCGGCAAATAGTTTCCCAGGGGGCAGTAGAGCTTCGTATTCGCAGTACCTACCGCTTGTCCCCAAAATCCACACTTACCCAGGATATGGTCTTTTATGCCGACAGCCCGGAAGTGCGTTTTGAAACTATTATGGGCTGGCAGGATGATCACCGATTTTTAAAAACAGCCTTTGACACCACCATTCACTCGGATTTTTCAAGGCAGGAGCTTCAATTTGGCTATATTAAGCGTCCCACTACCCGGAGTACCTCCGAGGAAAAGGCAAAGTTTGAGGTCTGCAATCACAAATACAGTGATTTATCTGAATCCCGCTATGGTGTGGCCATCTTAAACGACTGCAAGTATGGAATATCCGTCAGGCATGCTCAAATGCGACTTTCGCTCCATAAAGGCGGCTGCCGGCCAGACTTTAGAGGGGATAAGGGCATTCATGAATGCACCTACTCCTTTTACCCCCATCAGGGTGGCTACAGTGCTCAAAACGTTATCCAGCCGGCTTATGCTCTAAATATGCCTCCTCTTGTGGTTAAGGGCGCTTATGATCGAAGTAGCTTTATAAATGTTGCCGACGACAATATTCTGATAGAGGCTGTAAAGCCATGTGAAGACAACGAAAAGGCCTACATTCTCCGTCTCTATGATGCTGAAGGCACCTATACCCGCACCCGGCTTACCCTGGGTCACAAGGCAAAAAAGATTGCTCTTGCCAACATGCTGGAAGAGGAGCAAACTCTTTTGGAGGGTACAGCAGAAATCGAGCTGGTCTTTAAGCCCTTTGAAATTAAAACTCTGAAGGTAAGCTATTAAATAAGTTAAGTGCCTAATTAAGCGGTTTTCTTTGTTACTTATAATATGAATAAAGTAATAAAAACCTTAATATTGATTTAAATAATCAGTTACAAAAAAAGCAGGTTACCAAAAGGGCCTGTTTTTTTGTTTTTAATGAGTATCCACTTATTAAAAATAGATTGATACTGATTTGTCGCCCCTTTTAGAGTTTAGAGCGCATATATCGGTTATATAGCTTAATTCCTCTTTCAAGAAGCAAGAAAATCAGTATTAAAAAAGAAGTTCAACCCTCTTACAAATTAACGAAAAGCGGCATCCGCTTTTGATTTCCCAAGGTATATTCGTACAGGCTGCGGGAATACTTATTATCTAAGTAAAGGTTCATGCCGGAAGGGTTGCGTGTTGTTTGGAGGGTAAAGGATATTTTAAAGCGGACGATAAGTTTGCTGCATTCAAAGTAGCTAAAGCAGTTTCCGATACCATGGAGGCTGCCGGATTGAGATTTTACCGGACTGGCGGGTTTGGGCTCGGAGAGATGAGGGAGCGCCCAGTAGTGGTCATGTGCATTGGTACCGATCGCTCAACCGGTGATTCATTAGGTCCGCTGGTAGGAGATATGCTGACAAAATGGAGGATGCCCGATGTACAGATATATGGTACGCTGGATCTTCCCGTTCATGCAAAAAATCTGGAGGATATAACTCAGAAAATCAGACTAAGCTGCCCCAATGCCTATATTTTGGCGGTAGATGCCTCCCTGGGTGTTTTAGACCATGTAGGGTGCATTACCGTGGGCCAGGGCTCCATAAAACCGGGAGCAGGGCTTAAAAAGGAGCTTCCAGCCGTTGGAGATATGCATATTACCGGGGTAGTAAATACGGGAGGCTTTATGGATTTTCTTGTTCTGCAAAGCACCCGGTTGTCAGTGGTTATGCGAATGGCCGATGTTATCGCGCGAGGGATCCATATGTCTGTCAATGAGTTTTCGACTCGTTCGGGAAAGGAGCCTCTGCCGTTAAGCCGTCTTCAATGATGTTCAGGCTGAAAGGCTCATAGCAAACAAGGTTTTACCCTTGTGATTTTGCTTTTCCTGAGTGTAATCATCTTTTATGTTGCGGCTTTTTGTGGTATATTATAAAATACTCTGACAAATCATTCCTATGAGGGATTTGTCAAAAGCTTAAGATTTGAAAGGAGTACAGGTATGGAAAAGTGGGTTTGCACCATTTGCGGCTATGAATACGATCCGGAGGTAGGCGATCCTGATTCTGGCGT
>JAFADM010000603.1 GCA_023424865.1 Bacillota bacterium
ACGGACTGACCCGTCCATGGTCTCTCTTAAGGTGCGGGGAAGGTGAAAAGAAGGTTACCTTTGCAGGTTTTGGCGTTTTTGCCCGTTTAATGACCACTTTTGTGTTTCACCATATCCCTATGGAGAAGAAGGGAATTGTCCGCTTCAAAATGGTCCTTTCGGGCAGCGCCTCGGTTTTTGTTAACGGCCGGAGTGTGTTTCGGCATCGCCAGGTGGGCCGGGTTAATAATACCTTTATCGTGCCTCTTGAGCTTTTGGAGGGTGTTAATTCCGTTTTAATAAGCATGACCAATGTACATCTTCATTGCATCAATTCTTTTGAATGGACGCCCCTGGATGAGGCCTGCACCGTCAGTCTTCCCCTCATAACGGAGGATGACAGTTTCAGAAAATGCCTGGAGAAAAGCTTTGACGGCTTCTATATGAGTGAGGACGCCATAGGAGATAACGAGGATGTAGTGGTATGCTGCGACGGCTGTGACCCTGCAAAGGGATTTTATCGTTTTACCTTATTCGAGGAAACAAAGGCTCAGGAAGACAATAAAATCCTTGAAAGAGACATGGAAATATCTGGATGCAGCAAAGTGCTTCTAATAAACGGCAGTGAACTTAATAAAGCAGGAAAATACATAGTCACTGTAGATTATGTCCTGAAGGAAGGCTTGGTTATTAAGGGAGGGGGCCTTGAATTTTACAAAATGAAGTTTATGGACATACCCGACCCCCTTGATTTCTCCGGCAGAAAAGAGGCGCTGCTTAAAGGCTATGCATCCCGTTTTCAAAACGCAGGGCTGTCCATGGTAAGGGAAGGAGCCTTTATTGAACTGGTAAGGTGTAAAACGGAGGGAGCGGATAAGCTTAATTTTGCTTCTCTGGAAAAAACCCTGGATTACATTGACGCCAGATACGACTGCGCCGATTTTGCGCTTCACGGACTATTGCGCCTGTATTGCCTGTTCAGAAACGATCCGTCAATCCCCGCCTCTCTTATGGAACGGATGAAAAAAACACTTCTTCATTTTAAATACTGGACTGATGAACCGGGCAAAAGCCTGATGTTTACACGTTCTGAAAATCATGAAATGCTGTTTTACAGCGCCGAATATCTGGCAGGGCTGCTTTTCCCCTCCGAAAGCTTTCCCAACAGCGGGCAGAACGGCCTTTTCCATGCGCTTAAGGGCAGGCTCAATGCTGAACGCTGGATTCGTGAAAAGGGTCGTTACGGGTTTATGGAATGGCACTCCAACTGTTATTATGAGGAGGATATGCTGGCACTTCTGAATCTGTACGATTTTGGGGAGGAAAACAGCTATCTTCGTCTGCTTGCCGGTAATTTGCTGGATATGATCTGCCTTATTATCGCCACCCACAGCTTCAAGGGCGTGCTTGCCACCACACACGGGCGAAGCTATGAAAATATGGTTATCCATCCTGAATATGAGGCAATGAATCCTATTAACTGGCTCTTATACGGTATGCCTGAAAAAATGGCGGAACGCTTTTCCATAGGGGCGGCGGCGCTGGCAACCAGCTGTTACGCCCCGCCTCCGGAATTAGAAAAAATAGCCCGTTCACACGAACCCCTTGAAAGTCTTTCCTGTATGGGCCTGTTCCCCCATGATGGTCTAGGCGGGGTGAATTGCTCCACCTATCGAACCCGGGACTATATGGTTTCCGGCCTTGTGGGTTCAAAAGCCGGTCAGCACGGAGCTCAGGTTCATGCCGGACAATTATTTCTTGACGGAATTCCGGTTTTTGTTACCTGCTTTGACAATAAATCACCCACAACAAGGCCTTCCTACTGGGGAGGGCAGTACCGTATTCCGAAAACCATCGCAAAAGGCAGCTTTCTGGCTTTTATTTATGATATCAAAGAGTCTGTCGGTTACACCCACTGCTATTTTCCAAAGAACGCCTTTGATGATGTGGTGAAAAAAGACGGATGGCTTTTTGGGCGCAAAAACGACGCCTATGGCGCGGTCTTTTCCCTGAAGGGCTACACTGAGACGGATGGCGGTTCATACAGGGACAGGGAGCTGCTTTGCCTTGAAAAGGATAACATATGGCTGCTCGAGGCGGGAAACCGCAGTGAATTCGGTTCCTTTGAAGCCTTTGTGCAAAGGGTTTTGGACGGATTTATGAAAATTGACGGGGAAGACCTTACCTATGAGTCCCCCTTAAACGGCCGATTTTTTCTCTCCTGGTCGGACTGCTGTACCTGCAATAGCGTGCCATTGCCGGAGAAGGCTTATCCCCTCATGAAAAATGATTTCTGCTTCGCCGAGTATGGAACGGGTATTGCAAGGATGAAACTTGGCGGAAGGGAGCGTTGCCTTAATTTTAACATCTGAGGCAGAAAGAAGCGCAAGGCTTGATGCACAGGGAATAAAGAGGGTGTGGCGCAAGGCTTGCCCCTACTTCAATAAAGCAGCTGTGAAGCGTCGGAATGGAGGAAATGCATATGCTGTCCGTAGTGCTTGTGGATGATGAATACTGGTCTCTTCTGGGGCTTGAAAAAGCGGTTTGCTGGGAAGATTACGGCTTTTCGGTGGTGCTGGCTACAACAGATTCCCGGGAGGCGGCAGCTTACATCACAGGCAAGCAGCCCGATGTTGTATTTACGGATATTCGAATGCCGGAGCTTTCCGGCATCGAATTAATCCGCAAGGCGCGTATGGAAGGCATAAAAACTCAGTTTGTCATAGTCAGCGGGTATTCGGACTTTGAATATGCCAGGGCGGGAATCCAGTACGGCGTCTTTGATTATCAGCTTAAACCCTTTCATTCACAGGAAATCGCTGAAATTCTTCAACGGCTGAACGCCTTCTTTAAAATAGAAATGCTTCCGGCAAGGCCCAATGAGCAGGATTTTGCCAAGGGTGATGTAAACAGGAATTTTTTGCAGCTTTTAAATTATGTTGACGTTCATTATGCGGAGGATCTCCTCTTATCAGAGCTGGCAAAGGCTAATTTTATTAATTTTACTTATTGCAGTGAGCTTTTTAAAAAGGTAACCGGCAAAAATTTTACGGAATATCTGGCTCACAGGCGTATTGAAAAAGCCTGTGAGCTTTTGCGCGGAACGGATGAAACCATTAAGGAGATTGCTTTGCAGGTAGGCTATAATGATTATTCTTATTTTACCAGGATATTTAAGAAATACATGGCTATTACACCACTCAGGTATAAAACCGGTGGTGTTCATTGAGGCGCCGGCTCATGCTGTCAGCAATCAAAAGCTGGGAGGCATCCAACCCCCTCCTTGGCAGGATTTGCTCACGCAAATGGCTGCCAATAAAAAAGCTGAAGCTGAAAAAACAGCTCCTGCTCCTTTTAGCTATCGCCATCGTCATGATGACCATGGTGCAGATGTTTTATTATTACCGTTTTGGAGAGCTCACCGAAGAAAGGGCAAGAGGCTATGCCGATAAGTTTATTTCACAGGTAAGGGACAGTCTGGAGGATATAACCTCCCGCATTGAGGGTGATGCCGAAACCATCGCCTACAATCGTTTTGTTCAGCAGTTCATTGTTTCCGAGGACGGCTTTTTCAGAACGGACGAGCTTAGTCCTTATGTCTTTGATCTGTTTTCATATATTCTCAGCTCCAATCCTTACCTTTATGACATTTGCCTGTATGATGATCTTAATCGGTTTACCAGCGGAGCTATGAATTTGCGCTACGATATTTTAAAGCAGACAGAGGAAGCTTACCCCTTCCGAGAAACGGATTTTCACAGTCAGATCTTTACCCAGGCCTTTTATTCCGGAAGCGATAATATCTACTATTTTGCACATATCGTGCCCGTATACTCCAACAGGCCTCAGTACCGCATGTTTGAGAAGGTAGGCGTTGCAGTCTTTTTGTCGTCCACCAATATTTTTCAGCCTCTGGTTGAGAATGCGGCTTTAACCGAAAACGCACTCTTTATGATTTTGGACTCTCAAAATCGTGTAATGGCTGCCAATAGCACGGCCATGTACGGACAAATATGGGAGGAGGATACTCATCTGCAGGGCTGGTCGGACTCTGACGGGGATATCCTCTACGAGGACGTGCCTTCCATAGTACAGGTTAATGTCCTTAATAAAACCGGCTGGAAAATTGTCAGCATCATCCCTGTCTCGGAGCTTTCCGACGATATGAAGCCTATCCGGGCCTTCGGCCTTATGTTCGGGCTTATTATGACGGGTATTTTAACCGCTTTGAGTGTAACCCTTATTCAGGGCATTACCCGCCCAATCTATGCCATTTCCCTTTTTATGAATGAAATCATGGGTACCTACAGCTTAAAAAAGCGTATTGCCGTTACTTCGGAAAACGAAATCGGCCAGCTTGCCCATAATATAAATAAAATACTGGACAGCAATGAGCAGATGACGCGAAAAATATTCGAGACCCAGCAAAGCCTCTATGAGACTGAAATTGCCAAAAAGCAAGCGGAGCTGTCCTCCCTTCAGAGCCAGATTAATCCCCATTTCCTGTATAACACCCTCAATTGCATCAGCAGTATAGCAAGGATAAACGGAATTGAAGAGATAGAGCTGATTTCCACGGCTATGTCGAAAATTTTCCGTTATTGCGTCAAGGAGAAGGAGTACGTAAAAATCAGCAGTGAACTGGAGTGCATCAAGGATTATCTTAGCATCATGAATATCCGGTATCCAAACAAATTTGAAGCCCTTATTCATATTGAAGATAAGATACTGGATTTGCCCATGCTTAAAATGGTTATCCAGCCCATTGTGGAAAATGCCATTTATCATGGACTGGAACAAAAAAGAACCAACGGCCTGTTAAAAATAAGGGGATGGGAGAATGAGGAGGAGAGTCTGGAATTTGAGGTGGAGGATAATGGCCTGGGCATACCGGAGGGGGAGCTTAAAGAGCTTGTGGGAAGTATGGAGGAGGATTCCCTTGTCCCGGAGCGCAATAAGCGAAGCATAGGGCTTTACAATATCAACCGCCGTATACGTCTTGCTTACGGCCCAAGGTTCGGACTTGTCATTGAAAGCCGGGAGGGAAAGGGGACCAAGGTTACTGTCCGGATGCCGAAAACCCAGCTGGCCTTCGATCCCTTTCGCTGCGAAGGAGCCTGAAATTTGTCATTGACAGCAGGATTCAGGTATGTTATCGTTTGCTGATGAAAATAATATTCGGCGCTGTGCTTTAAGGTACATGAATGAAAGCGGGTGCCGATGACAAGAATACATTAATATGGTGCAAGGAAATAAAGCAATGAACAAAGCAGAACTTTTAGGCCGTTGGAACAGAGAAAAATCTGAAGAGCTCTACGGCATCAGAAATTGGGGAGCCGACTATTTTTCCATTTCGGAAAGCGGCGATGTTTTGGTTAATCCTTATAAAGACAGTCAGTTCAGCGGTATCCGAATTATGGATATCATATCCGGTGTGAAAGAGAGAGGCATGGACATGCCCGTACTGCTCCGGTTTGAAAATCTGCTGGATTCACAGATATCGTTTTTGAACAATTCCTTTGGCGATGCCATGAAAAAGCTGAATTACAGAGGCGAATACCGTGGTGTCTATCCCATTAAGGTCAATCAGCAGCAGCAGGTGGTCGAAGAGGTTACAAAATTCGGCCAGCGCTACCACCATGGCCTGGAGGTGGGGAGCAAGGCTGAGCTGGTGGCTGCCCTGTCCCTTATGAAGGACAAGGAGGCCTGCCTTATCTGCAATGGCTATAAGGACGAGGAATTCATTGATCTAGGCCTTTATGCCGTAAAAATGGGCTTTAAATGCTTCTTCGTAATCGAGACGCCAAGCGAACTGGACATTATGGTCTCCAGATCCCAGGTTCTCGGAATCGAGCCCAATATCGGTATCCGTATCAAGCTCTCTGCCAAGGCAGGAGGGCATTGGACCGAGTCGGGGGGAGACAGAAGCATTTTTGGACTTAACATGTCTCAGGTTATTGCCATGGTGGATACCCTGAAGGAAAAAAACATGCTTAGCTCACTTAAGCTTCTTCATTACCATCTGGGCTCACAAATTCCTAACATCCGGGATATCCGTTCAGCTGTCATTGAAGCTACAAGGGTTTACGCCGAGCTTACCAAGGAAGGCGCCCCCATGGGTTATCTGGATCTGGGAGGCGGCCTTGCCGTTGACTACGATGGGTCCAACACCAATTACACCAACAGCAGAAACTACACTGTTGAAGAATACTGCACCGACGTGGTGGAGGCTGTCATGACCACCCTGGATGCCGCCGATGTTCAGCATCCGGTAATCATTACAGAATCCGGCAGAACCACTGTTGCTTACTATTCGGTTCTCATTTTTAATGTGCTGGATGTGGAACGGTTTGAGGAATATGATATTCCGGACAAACTTACCGAGGATACCTCCGAGCAGATTCGCAACCTTTTTGAGGTAAACAAAAACCTGAATCTCAGAAACATACAGGAATGCTACAACGATGCACTCTATTACCGGGATGAAATTCGGGATATGTTCAAGCACGGACGTCTGAGCCTGAGGGAAAGAGCTTTTTCTGAAAAAATATTCTGGAACACCATAAATCAAATTGCCAAAGAAACTCATAAATTGAAAAATATTCCCAATGAGCTTGAGGATATTGAAAGCGCCATAGCGGATATCTACTACTGCAATTTTTCTGTTTTCCAGTCCATACCCGACAGCTGGGCCATTGATCAGCTGTTTCCCATTATGCCTCTTCATCGGCTTTTGGAGCTGCCTAAGCGAAATGCGGTGATTGCGGACATTACCTGCGATTGTGACGGAAAAATTGACAGGTTTATTGATCCCCACGATGTGCGCAATACTCTGCCTCTCCACGAAATGAAGAACGGTGACGATTATTATCTGGGCGTTTTCCTTGTGGGTGCCTATCAGGAAACCCTGGGTGATTTGCATAATCTCTTTGGAGATACCAATGTGGTCAGCGTAAGAATTACACAGGACGGCCATTATGATTTGGTTAAGGAAATACATGGCGACAGTGTTTCCGATGTTTTGTCCTATGTTGAGTTCGATCCCAAGGATATGCTGGTCCGGTTCCGCGAAACCGCTGAAAATGCTATTCGTGACGGTCTTATCAGCGCATCGGATCGACGTGAAATTATGAGGGCCTTTGATAACGGACTTCGGGGCTACACCTATTATGAAAGATAAGGTAGTTGTTTAGCCATTAAGACGGGTTCAAAGAATATGTGCTAAAAAGGACTGAGAGACTATGAAAGAGGATATTTCATAGTCGCTCAGTCCTTTTTTAGTTTTTATATTGAAGATTTAAAGATCTATAAGCCTGAAAGAACTAAAAAACCTTAAAAGAGCTTTTGTGATATGAGAGAGGTTAATCCTACTGACAGCTTGACGACTATTTCGGCCATTAGATGGGAGGATTTCTTCATATCATCGAGCAACCATTTTTGTATTGCGCCGACACAACCTGTGATAATAAAGGCGTGAACATATTCGGCATCCTCCTTTGCAATAACACCGCTGCTTGTTAAATCGCTAATGTACTTATCGTTAACCAGGCTCATGACACGCTTTTGAAAATTTAAATCCCCCCGCTCACTAAGCAGCAATTTGCATAGCTCCGCGTTTTCTTTGATATAATCAAAAATCTCTTCAACCATTCCAATATGGTCCACATCCTTATCATTCTGTGTATAGGCGGCAAGATGCAAAGCCACATTCTCCATAAGCTCATTTTCCATTTTACGCATCAGGTCATATTGATCACTGTAGTGAGCATAAAAGGTAGCCCGGTTAATGTCCGCATCCTCACATATTTCTTTTATGGTAATTTGGGAGATATCCTTTTGGGTAAGGAGCTTGATGAAGCTTTCCTTCAGTACCATTTTTGTATATCTGACGCGCCGGTCGTCCTTTTCGTTTGACATGGATTAGCCTCCGTTTTTTAAATTTATGTTAAGTACTCAACACTTTCGAGGAATGTGTTGAGCAAAATACGTATTTTACTTATCTGTTTGTTGACTTTTAAACATGATGTCATTATATTATCTCTATATTAATTAGTCAACACGGTGTTCAATAAGACAAGGAGGGCAAAACGTGAACGGACTATCTCATGGAATAACAAAATATCGCAAAACGGTTCTGGTCCTTTTCGTTATAATCGGCTTATTAAGCGCAGCAGCCACATCTTTTGTATCGGTTAACTACAATATGGTGGATTATCTTCCCGAAGAGGCCCGCTCCACAACAGCTATCCGAATAATTCAGGAGGAGTATGGGGGGGAAATGCCCAACGTCCGTGTTATGCTGACAAATGTCTCTATACAGGAGGCTTTAACTTATAAAGATAAAATAAGTGAGATTCAAGGCGTTTCCTCCGTTACCTGGCTGGATGATGTGATTGGGCTGAATACGCTTACCTCAACACCGCTGGATTTTTTGGATCCGACGCTGTTAAAAAACTACTATAAGGAGAGCAGCGCCCTTTTAACCCTTTCCGTTGAAAGCGGTCAGGAAAAGGATGCAGTCAGCGCTATTTATAATCTTATAGGCGACAGCAACGCCGCGTCGGGAGACGGTGTAAATACTGCCACATCTCAGGAAATGTCATTTTCTGAGGTTATGAAAGCAGTTGCCATTCTGGTACCTGTTATCATTCTCATACTTATTGTTTCTACAACTTCATGGATTGAACCGGTACTTTTTTTGGCATCCATAGGCATTGCCGTCATTATTAATATGGGAACCAACCTCTTTTTTGGGGAGGTATCGTTTATAACCCAGGCAATCAGTCCTATCCTGCAGCTTGCGGTCTCTCTGGATTATGCTATTTTTCTGCTTCACAGCTTTAACGAATTCAGAACGGAGCATGAACCTGTCAAGGCCATGCAGCTTGCCATGAAAAAAGCGTTATCAGCCATAAGCGCCAGCGCAGCGACAACCGTTCTGGGCTTTCTTGCTCTGACGGCCATGCGCTTCCGTATTGGCCCGGATCTTGGAATTAACCTCGTTAAGGGGGTTATTCTGAGCTTTGTAAGCGTCATGATTTTCCTGCCCGCTCTTACGTTGATTACCTTTAAATATATTGACAAAACTAAGCACCGTCCCTTTATACCTGAGTTTAAAGGAATTGGCGCAAAGCTTTTAAAAATAAGAATACCCTTTTTAATTATCGCCGTAGTGTTGGTTGTGCCTTGCTTTCTCGCTCAGTCCAATACCGAGTTTATGTACGGGATGGGCGGAATAACAAAGGCGGCCCGGGTAGGCAGGGATACGGCGGCTATCGATGAAAGGTTTGGCAAGGAGAACACACTTGTTCTCATTGTGCCAAAAGAAAATGCGGGCAGGGAAGCGGAACTGAGCGAAGCTCTGGCCCGGATTCCCCATATAAACAGTGTGGTATCCTACGCATCGGCTGTTGGCGCCGAAATACCAGCCCAATACGTACCTGAGCAGGTTGTAAAGCAATTCTACTCTGAAAACTATACGCGGATCATTCTTTATGCAGACACACCGGAGGAAGGGGAACTAACCTTTGAAACCATAGAGGCGGTGATGGCTGAGACTGCCAATTATTATGGGATATATTATATGGCTGGGCAAAGCGCTACCCTGTATGACATGCGAAGCATCGTATCGGTTGATACCGGTTTTGTCAACCTTATTGCCATAATAGGTATCTTTATCGTATTGCTTATTACCTTCAAATCCCTCACCATGCCGCTGATCCTTCTCTTTACCATAGAAACGGCCATATGGATTAACCTGTCCTTTGCCTATTTTGCAGGCCAGTCCTTTAATTTTATTGGCTATCTGGTTATAAGTACGGTGCAATTAGGGGCTACGGTCGATTACGCCATCCTTTTAACGGATCGTTATCTTGGTAACAGAAGAATTATGCACAAGTTTGAAGCCATGAAAAAAACGGTTGATGAGAATCTGGAAGCCATCATAATTTCTGCCGTTATATTAGCAACAGCAGGCTTTACCCTTGCCCTTACCTCCACCAATCCGATTATTTCAGAGTTGGGGACACTTTTAGGGAGAGGCACGGTCCTGTCCTTTCTTATGGTAATCGGTGTGCTTCCCGCATTGCTTATGCTTCTTGACCGGGTTATTGAAAAGACAACGCTCAAAAGCGGCTTCTATAAAGGCTCTCAATAATAAGATCGAAAGTTGATACGGACTTACGGCACAACGCTGTGGTATAAGAAATGCGCTGTATGAATGAAATGAAAGAGAGGAGAACAATCATCTATGAAAAAAGCTGTTAAAAGAGCCATATCCTTTATAATAACTGCCTCGCTATGCCTTTCACTCTCCCTGCCTGCTGTCGCAGCAGGTGTGCCTTCTAATAAAGAAGAGGTGGTGTACGGCATTCTAGGCAATGATGGAAGCGTACAGAAGCTTTATGTTGTGAATATATTCGACGGCGGTAATCTTACGGATTACGGCAAGTATTCCCAGATTCAAAATCTGACCTCCTCTGAACCCATCACTCAAAACGGGGATGAAATAACTCTGTCGACGACATCAAAAAAGCTTTACTATCAGGGTACCCTGGAAACACGGGACTTACCCTGGGATATTGCTATCCACTACTTTTTAGATGTTAAGGAAACAAAGGCGGAAGATCTGGGAGGAAAAAGCGGCGCACTGAAAATAAATATCCGTATAAAGAAAAACGAAAAAATAAACGGTGCCTTCTTTGAAAACTTTGCTCTCCAGGTAGGGCTTCAACTGGATACCAAGCTCTGTGAAAATATTCAGGCAGAAAACGCCACAATTGCCGAAGCTGGAAGAAAAAAACAAATCACCTACACCGTACTGCCCGGTCAGGGCGCTGACTATACCGTGACCTCAGATGTCCATGATTTTGAAATGGATGCCATTACCATTAACGGAATTAAGCTTAATCTGGGTATGACCATAGACGACAAAACCTTTACGGGTAAGATTGACGAGCTGACAGATGCCATTAAAGCGCTTGATGAGGGTGCAGGAGAGCTGCTTACCGGCGTTAGCCGCCTATCCGACGGCATGAAGCAATACAATGCGGGCTTGAAGGCTTTTGCCGCAGGGCTTTCCGAGCTTGAAAGCGGGACCTTAAGGCTAAGCGGAGGAGCAGGTGCGCTTAAGGAAGGCCTGGCAGCTTTGACAAAGAACAATGCAGCTTTAATTAACGGCGCCCTGGCAATACAAAATGCTGCCTTCGACAGCGTAAATGCTCAGCTGGCTGCCATGAACATGGGACTGCCTGTGCTGACACCGGAGAATTATAGCGTTGTCCTGGCATCCATTCCTGATCTTGAGGCCGTCAAGGTACAGCTGGACAGTGCGGTTCAGTTTACCGCAGGACTTAAAGGCTATTTGGAAGGTGTGGCTCAGTTGGAGGCAGGAGCTAAAAACCTGTCGGATGGAACCGCGCAGTTAAGCGCGTCCATTTCTAAAATTCCAGGAGCTGCTAACAGCCTCTATAAGGCAAGTGTTGAGCTGAACTCCGCTTTAGACCAGCTTAAGGACGGACTTAGCGCGTATAAGGACGGCACAGGTGAACTGAGAAGCGGAACAGCGGATATGAAAGGTGAAATAAGCCGGCAAATAGATGACATAATAAGTGAAATGTCCGGAACCGGTGAAGAAGTCACCTCCTTCGTCTCCATGAAAAATACAAATATATCTTCCGTACAGTTTATTATAAAAACTGAATCAATTACTGTTCCGGAGGAAGCGGATACAGTGATTCAAACCGCGGTTGAATTAGGTTTCTGGCAGAAGCTTTTAAAGCTTTTCGGCTTGTATAAGGAATCCTGATTACTTCAAAACTTCTTACAAAAGGGTTATTGCAGGCTTGTTCGGATCTGAAGAGGTAAAGAGCGGATCATTGGCTGTGACAATGCGCTGAATAAGGCCGGACTGAATAAAGATAGGCGTATTGCCGTCACAGTCGGAAAGCACCAAGACACCCAACTCGTTTTTATATACCTGTCCCGAGGCTTGGACAAGGGTACCTGTTTGCAGGGCCGTTTCCGTGCCCGGGGGCAGGTATTCTTTTATAGCCATGAGAACATCCATTTCACAGCTGGAGGGGAAGGGGGATGGGGGTATAAGGTAGGTAATGGCAGGGTTGTAAACCGTATCGCTCCCTGTGAAGACGGCCGTGATATGGTTAATGGGTACGGCTTCCTTCTGGTTGTAGGCATTCAGAAGGACAAAAAGCCCGCCGCCGCTTGCGAAGGGAAGGCTGAAGATTTCCAAAGGTCTGCCTGATACGGAATACATATTTTGATTGTAAACAGTCATAAGGCTGTCTGGATAATAGAGGATGAGCTGCTCAATAATATGGGTCATCTGAGCCGTTCCAAAGCAATTAGCTGTCGTGGAAGGGGGTGCGGTTTCTGCGTCCAGCGAGTAGATATTCATGGCAGCTTTGGGTGTGCCCAGAGGCGTATAAAAAACCGGTCCGCTGCTGGTATTAACAAGGGTCAGAATGAAAGGAACCTGGGTAACGTTAAACAAACCAAAACCGCTAAGCTGACCGGTTTTCACAGGTGAAGAAGAGGAATAGGCCTTGCTTCCCTGCTCCATGAGTGCAAAAGAAATACCGCTGTTGGATGCAGCCGATTGGGAAGAGATCCACCAGCTGACACTATAGTATCCAGGTGAATTGAAGATAATTTCGCCGGTGACAGGATGGTATAGAATACTTCCATTTTGAAAATTAACTTTATCAAATAAAACCGGCTGATCAGGGGAGAGGCTTCCGTTATTTACCAACTCGATGTTTAACGCCATGACCGCCATTGTTATATCTTCCTCTTTCTTTTGTCCACTTTACAGGGTTTTGTAAGCGTTTAGGACATACAGTCTGTCTTATACAGTCTATGTCTTTTTCCAGTTTTGGTGATAATGCGCGTCCAAATTACAATCTCAGGAGTAATTAAGTAACGCTTGTACTCGGTTCTTTTTTGTGGTAGAAACAAAGTGACAAAGGAATACCTCAAGAATTCGGCCTGTTTACAGAGCCTTCAGGGAGATAACTATGAAAAAACATATCCTTATAGTGGACGATGACATGGACCTGTCCTTTATAATTGGAGAAATGCTGGAAAGCTACGGTTATGCCATTGCCTATGCAAGGGACAGGGAAGAGGCCTTTTCACATTTGACGAATAAAAGCTATCACCTCATACTCCTGGACATAAATCTTCCCGATGCCACAGGCTTTGAAATTTGTGCAGAGCTTCGCAGGGTTTCTACGGTGCCCATTCTTTTTGCCAGTGCCAGGACAAGTGAAAACGACCGCATTACGGGACTGGATCTGGGAGGTGACGACTATCTTCCCAAGCCCTATTCCTTAAAGGAGCTTCTTTCAAGAGTGAATGCACTCATGCGGCGGACTTACGGTTTTTCGGAAAGGGAAAAGGAAGTGGGCTTTGGAGCCATAACAGTAAACCCGGGAGCCAGAACGGTAATGAAGGACGGAATAAGCCTCTCACTTTCTCTCAGGGAATTTGATCTTCTGGCCTATTTGTGCAAAAAACCTAATATTGCCATATCTAAAGACGAGCTCATATCCGAGGTTTGGGGACCCTTCAGCGAGGTTGAGCCCTCAACCCTTACCGTTCATATACGCTGGCTCAGAGAAAAGCTGGAGGAGGATCCGGCAACACCACGTTTTATTAAGACAGTGAGAGGTATAGGCTATCTTCTGGAGGCTGAAAATGAAATATAGGCTGATACAGGCAACCGCCCTGTTTGCGGCGGGAATTCTCATCGTTATGGGCTGTTTTTACTTTTATATCCGGAATCAAGGCGCTGCTAATGAAAAAGCGGAGCAGATTCTGGCACTTAATGAAATTGAGCAGCTTGTGAAGAAAGCGGTGTCCGATGCCCGGGAGAAGGAGCTTTTACAGCTTAACGAAAAGGTTTCAACCCTTCAGGAACGGATACGAAGCGGTCCCTCCGACTACAATACCTCCGCTTATCTTACACTGCTTTTGGTTACAGGGGCGTTTTCACTAGCCTTTCTCCTTCTTCTTATAGGCTATGTTTATTTTAATATACTAAGACCTTTTGAAAAAATGCAGCGATTTGCCGAGCGAATTGCGGCGGGGGACTTTGATTTGCCCTTGAATTATGAGCGGTCCAACTACTTTGGCGCTTTTACCTGGGCGTTTGACAATATGCGCCGTGAAATCACCAAGGCACGAGCCTGTGAAAGGGAAGCGGTAGAAAACAACAAAACTGTCATTGCAACCCTGTCCCACGACATTAAAACGCCTATAGCCTCCATTCAAGCCTATGCGGAAGCGCTGGAAGCCAATTATGGGAGTACACCGGAAAAGCGGGCCAGGTATCTGGGGGTTATTCAAAAAAAATGCCAGGAAGTGGCCGACCTTACCAATGATCTTTTTCTGCACTCTCTTTCAGATTTGGAAAAATTAAAAATACAAGCGGAGAAAGTTGAAATAGGGGAGTTTCTGTCTGTTGCGCTGGAGGACCTTTCATTGCAGCAGGACAGGGTTTCCTTTATCAAGCCGGGCTTTTCAAGCTATGTGTGGGTGGATAAAAAGCGTTTTGTTCAGGTTATTGAGAATATCATCAATAATGCGGGGAAGTACGCAAAAACACCTTGCAGGGTATCCGTTGAACGAGGTGAAGGGCAGGTGCGAATCCGGTTTCGTGATTATGGGAAGGGGATCCCCGACGAGGACATGCCCTTTATTCTCAACAAATTTTACAGGGGACGAAACAGTGAAAATGAGCAGGGCTCGGGTTTGGGGCTGTATATTGTCAAATACGTCATGGACAGGCTTAAGGGGCGTATTGAGCTAAAAAATTGCAGGGATGGGCTGGAGGTAATGCTGGAGCTGCCTGAGGTCATGTCTTAAGGATCTCTTAATGTAGGATAGGGTATTGTAGAAGAAACGGAGCATTATTCCTTAAATCCGCTATCAACAGGAAAGGAACCTTAACATGAAGAGCAGTCTTTTATCCTCGCGGGGACTATGCAAAAGCTATGCCCACAACAGCATTCAAAACCATATTTTAAATCATATTGACATGGAGCTTTATGAGGGTGATTTCACCATTATTATGGGTGCCTCCGGCTCAGGTAAGTCTACCTTGCTCTATACCCTAAGCGGTATGGATCGACCCACCTCGGGACAGGTTTTCTATAAAGGCGAAAACATTGCAGGCTATTCGGAAAACAAGCTGGCACGTCTTCGCCAGGGCGATTTCGGCTTTGTTTTTCAGCAGATGCATCTTGTCAGCAATCTCTCCTTATTTGAAAATGTGGCAGTACCCGGTTATCTCAATAAAGGTGTCCCGGCTCAAGAGGTAAATAATCGGGCCAGGGGACTTCTTGAAAAGATGGGACTAACCCAAATGATGTCCCGGCTTCCTTCCCAGGTGTCAGGGGGCGAGCAGCAGAGGGCCGCCATTGCAAGATCCATTATAAGCCGCCCCAGGCTTCTCTTCGCCGATGAGCCTACCGGATCTCTTAATCGGAAAAACTCCATTGAGGTCCTGGATTTGCTTACCGATATGAACCGGGAGGGGCAGAGCCTTCTCATGGTTACCCATGATTTGCGGGCAGCCTTAAGAGCTACCCGGATTCTCTACCTCGAAGACGGAAAAATAATCGGAGAGCTTTCACTTCCGGCCTATGCCTCCACAGATGAAAAAAGCCGCGAAACTCAGGTTAACGCCTGGCTTTCGTCAATGAAATGGTGAGGTGCTTATGGAAACGCTTGTACTTCTCAAAGCCAATATTCGGCATAAAAAAGGAGCCTTTAAGAGTATCGTTGTGCTGATGCTCATTATTTCCCTTTCCCTTACCGCTATCATCAGTATTAATGACAATAATGTTCGCAACCTTCATAATGCCAATGACAATGTGGATACGGGTGATATTGTGGTTTTCATAAGCGGCACCTTTGCAAATGAAGACATGATGAATAAGCTCAAAAATCATCCTGCCATAGGCCGTATAAAGGAAAGCGATGCTTTGGTCGCACTTAATCTCACCGTTAACGAAGAGGCTGCCTCCAGCAGGTGCATGCTGCTCAAATATGATTTAAAGGATTTTAAATACCCTGTTTATAATAAATCACGAACAGGCTTCGACACCGCAGCACCCTCCCTTGAAAAGGGTGAGATCTATGTTCCCTTAAGCTTTACATCCCTTTATGACTGCAGTGAAGGTAGCCTTATCACTGTAAAGACCAAAGGGAAAGAAAAGACCTTTACCATTAAGGGTTTTATTGAAGAGCCGTTTATAGGCGCTTATTTTATAGGCATAAAGAGCCTTTTTATTACTGATTCGGATTTTATGGAGCTTCTAAGCTATGCGGACAGGGAAACCGATGCCGTGCTCCAACTGCTGGAATACCGTATGTTCCACCTTTTTGAGTCAGAGAATACGGACCTTTCCATCCCCCAGTTCAAAAGGCAGCTTAATAACGATACGGGGCTGCTGGATTACTCCTACGCCACACTTTCAAGGGATGATTCCATGCACTATACCATGGTTTTCAACAATATAGGAACCGGGCTGCTGTATGCCTTTGTCATTCTTCTGTTTGTCATCGTTATGATTGTAATGGGCAACAGTATCAGTACGGGAATAGAAATGGATTACACCAATATCGGCGTGCTGAAATCCCAGGGCTTCACAAAAGGGAAAATACGGCAGGTTCTTACACTTCAATACCTTACGGCACAGCTTTTGGGGGCTTTTATAGGAATTCTTCTGGCCATACCCCTCATTAAGGTTTTAGGCGGCATATTCCAGCCTATAACGGGAATTCTCGCCACAGCTCAGGTTTCCTTTCTTAAATGTTTTGCAACCATGGCAGCCATCCTTTTAATGGGCAGCCTGTTTGTTTTCGTGAAAACCGCTAGAGTGGGCAGGATATCACCCTTAAGAGCCCTGGCAGGCGGGAGGGAAAGTATTTATTTTGACAGCCGGCTTAATCTTTCAATGGCAAGAAGAGCTCTGGATGGGCGCATGGCCCTTCGTGAGTTTACCTCCAATAAGCGGCAATACCTCTCTCTTATTATCATTGTTGCCATACTGGTTTATTTTATGATGTCCATGACCATTCTTGCAGGCAGCATGAACCCCAGGGCTGTGGGAGAAAGCTACGGCACCATTTATTCCGATGTGTACCTTAAGCTTAACAACAGCTTTTCCATGGATAAAATACAGGTCATAGAGGAGGAAGCAGGAAAAATAACGCCTGTCGAATACTCCGTTTATACGGCTAATTATTACTTCTCAGTGGATGGAAACGAATACTATGCCTCCATGTTCAACGACCCTCTAAAAATTAAAAGTGTAACCCAGGGGAGGGTGCCTCTTTATGACAATGAAATTGTGGTAACTGAAATCCTTGCCCAGGAATTGGGAAAGCATATGGGAGATACCGTTACATTAGGGTTTCGGGGAGGAAGGGAAGAGTATATCATTTCCGGGTATTATGAAAGTATGAATGATGTGGGAAGGTGCTTTGCCCTCTCACTGGAGGCAGCCTCACGGTTATACCCTATGGTTGCCCAGTATGGCTTCCTGGATTTGAATGGCTCACAAGAGAAGGAACGCGTCATAGAAAGGCTTAACACCCAATTCGGAGATATCCTGACTGCCCAGGAATCGGAACAAAGCAATATGGAGGATATTGTTTCGGTTTCCTTAAACGGTATTACCGTCCTGATTTATGCCATATCCATACTGTTTACACTTGTGGTGGTATCCATGGTTTGCAGCAGAACCTTTGTTAAGGAAAGGCAAAATATCGGAATCTACAAAGCGGTAGGCTTTACCACCAGGAGGCTTCGTCTCCAGTTTGCTCTTCGTTTCCTGTTTATTTCCGTCATAGGAGCCGTCGCAGGAAACGTCATGTGTATATTTTTTAACAATCAAATGATGAACGCTCTTTTAAAGACGATGGGAGTGACTAATTTTACTACGGAATATACTCTTTTAAATGTTCTTCTTCC
>JAFADM010000079.1 GCA_023424865.1 Bacillota bacterium
CGGTTCACATTATGCCTTTGCTTGCCCATACACGAAAATGAAATTTAGGTTGATTTCGGACGGCAGTCCGTTTCAAAATAAAAGTGTAACACAAAGGGGGATTTCATCATGCTAAAAACAAAAAGGCTTTTACTGAAGTTTATGGCTATGGGACTTACACTGTCTCTGCTGGCCGGCTGCGGTACTCAGGGAGGAGGTACGGCGCCGGTGAATTCACCGTCTGATTCACCTAAGGCCAGTACCGGCGACAAAGAGGGTGAAAAGGAGGAGCTCAAGCAGGCAACGCTTAAGGTGCTGTTTATCGGCCCCGGCAAGCAGCAGGATTCAGACAGGGTATGGGAGGAATTCAACAAAAAGCTGCCCGAGTATCTGCCGAATACCAAGGTAGACGTCAGTATCGTTCCCAATGCGGATTACAAGGATAAATGGCAGCTCATGATCGCTGCCGGAGAGCCCATGGATATTGCCTGGACGGGCTGGCTCATTCCCTATGTGGAGGAAGTGGGAAAGGGTGCTTATAAGCCTTTGGATGAGCTTATCGACACCTATGCGCCCGCCATTAAGGCCGAGATTCCGGACTGGATAATGGAGAAAGCCAAGGTAGACGGAAAAATTTATTCCATCCCCTGCTACCAGTCCATGGCCGAGCAAGGTCCTTCCATGAAAACTCAGAAGGAGCTGGCAGACAAATATCTGGATGTTGAAGAAGCCAACAAGGTCTTTGCTTCGTCCAGGTACATGACAAAAGAAAAATACGACTTTATCGAAAACTATTTGAAAACCCTGGAGGACAACGGAGAGCTGAGAAAGGGAATCAGCCCGTATATGGCACAGTGGCTGGGAAGCAACGGCTATGAGCATATAACGGGAGGCGTCTTTGTGGACGTGTTCGCCGACGAGGTCAAAGCGGTGATGGGTTATGAAATTCCTGAAGTAAAGCTCAATTCCGATACCTTCCACGACTGGTTTGATAAGGGTTATATCAGAAAAGACGTTGTGGGAATGAAAACCGAGGACATCACCAAGGAAGAAGGAAAAACCGACGGTTATGTGGTCTGGTGCCATAACTACAGCAAATATGCCGACGCAACCGATTCGGGCAGATGGGGCTTTGATATTTTGAATATCTCCATTAACCAGTACTCCTACCTGCCCAATTCCCCCAGCTCCACCAGCCTGACCATTCCAAGAACCTCCCAAAATCCCGAAAGGGCCATGATGCTTATGGAGCTTTTGAATACCTCTAAAGGAACGGACCTTTACAATCTCCTCATCTGGGGTATTGAGAACGAGCATTACACAAAAACCGGCGAAGGCACAATTGAAACCATCGGGTACCAGTCCCAGGGAACAAGCGATGCCAAATACGGCCTCTGGAAGTGGGCTATGGGCAATACCTTCAATGCATGGCAGACCCAGACCGACACCGAGGGTATGATGGATTATGTGAAGCAGCTTCACGATGAATCCATAGTATCTCCCCTCATGGGCTTTAAGCTGGATACCAGCCCCATCAAGACGGAGCTTGCCCAGATGTCCGCCGTTAACACGGAATACGACAGCATCTACTGGATGCCCAATTATGAAGAGCTCCGTGTTCAGCAGATTGAGAAGCTTCAAAAAGCCGGCGCGGAAAAGGTAAAGGCCGAAATTCAGAGACAGATTGACGAATGGCTGAAAACCAAGTGAAATGAATTGCCTAAATAACGTCTTTTGCTTTAAACAATAAACCCAATCGGACGACAAGCCGGACAGGCGGTAACAGGTGTACTGCCGTCCGGCTTTGTTTGGCAGTCCTTTGCGAAAGCAAATCTGGCAAAAAGGAAGGGGGTTGGATGCCCCTGAGCTTTTGTTTTGGAACGAGGAGATTAGTGTATGAAAAGACTTGCGGTAAGACAGGTTCATCTCGATTTTCACAGCTCGGAGCACATTCCGGGCATAGGCAGCAAATTCAGCAAAAAAAATTTCCAGGAGGCATTGCTGACCGGGCATCTGGACTCCATAACCCTATTTGCAAAATGCCATCACAGCTGGTGCTACTTTCCCACGAAAACGGGGCAAATGCACCCCCGGTTAAACTTTGATCTTATGGGGGAGATGGTGGAGGCTGCCCATGAAATAGGGGTTAAAGCTCCCCTTTATATCACTGTGGGATGGTCCTCCAACGATGGGGAGAACCATCCGGAATGGCTGGCAAGGAACAAGGACGGAAGCCCTCAGCTGACCAACTACAGTTTGGAGGCCAGGCCGGAGGATAAAAGGCCCATTGCCTCCTGGAAGGTACTTTGTCCGTCAGGGTCTTACGCAGCCCATATTTATGACCTTACCCGAGAAATAAGTGAAAGGTATCCAAAAGTGGACGGCCTTTTTTACGATATCTGCTTTATCGATGACCGGTGCTACTGCGACTCCTGCCTTAAAGGCATGGCAGAGCAGGGATTGGATCCGGAAAAGGAGGACGATGCCCGCGCCTGGTATATCCATATGCGCAGAGCGTTTATGGCCCGGTGTACCGAAATTGTCCGTGAAAGGCACCCGGAGAGCACGGTATTCTTTAATGGCGGCGCGGATCAATACAGGCCCCAATACCATGATTTACAAACTCACTTTGAGCTTGAGGACCTTCCCACTACCTGGGGAGGCTATGATAAAATGCCGCCAAGAGCCAAATACTTTGCACGTACAGGCAAGGACTACCTGGGAATGACGGGGAAATTCCATACCATGTGGGGGGAATTCGGCGGCTTCAAAAACCCGGCAGCCCTAAGGTATGAATGCGCCGCCATGCTTACCTACGGCGCCGGGTGCAGTGTGGGAGACCAGCTCCACCCCTCAGGCGAAATGGATATGGATACTTACCGGAGCATCGGCTATGCCTATGAATACGTAAAGCAAATGGAAGACTATTGCTTTGAGACGGAGGAAACCACCCGGCTGGGAATCATGCAGTCCGGAGATCCTCAGTCGGATGAGGGCCTTGTTAAAATGCTTCTGGAACGCCAGATGGATTTTGATATTGTCCTGCCCGAAGACCCTCTTTCCAGGTTTGATGCTATTATACTTCCGGATTCAGTGGTTCTGGACGAAGAGACAGCAGCCCGCATTGAAGCCTTTGCAGCAAATGGCGGAGGGGTTCTGCTTACAGGAGAAAGCGGACTTAACAGGGAAAAGGACAGGCTCCTCATTGATACCGGAGCCGACGATCTGGGGCCTTCAGAATATGAAAATGACTATGTCTGTGCGGGTACGGAGCTGGCAGAAGGGATTGTTTCATCCCCCTTTCTGTTTTATGAGGCAGCCCGCAGAGTTGGTGTAAGGGACGGAAAAGTATGGGCCTCCCTAAGGGAACCCTATTTCAACAGAACCTACGCCCGCTACTGCTCACATCAGAATACGCCCTATAAGCTTGAAGCCGCCCCTTATCCGGCAGTGGTCGGCAAGGGGAGCATTCTCCACCTGACTCATAAAATATGCAAAATGTATTTTATCCACGGCGCCCAGTATCACAGGGATTATTTTATAAACGCCCTAAGGCTGGTGTATAAAAATCCTGTGATGAAGGCGGGGATGCCCAGCGCGGGAAGGGCGCGTTTTGTCAGGCAGCCATCCAATAACCGTTATATTTTACACTTGCTGTATGGCGCCCCGGTACGCAGGGGGAGGGCGGAGGTTATGGAAGATTTGCCGCCATTGTACCGCATTCCTCTTAGGATAAGAGCAGCGGAAAAGATTGATCGGATTTATTCCGTGCCCAAGGGTGTTGAAATTCCTTTTACTCAAAAAAACGGAGTAGTGGAATTTACCGTTCCGGAGGTTCAGTGCCATCAGGCAGTGGTTTTGGAGTACGGGAATAAAGCCTGAAATCACTATAAAAACTACATGCCGTCATGAAAGGAGCGGGCAAGAACCTCTTTCTTTTGAGCCTCCGTCAGCTTGTTAAAATGAACGGCATAGCCGGAAACCCTTATTGTAAGCCAGGGATAGCGTTCCGGGCTCTCAATGGCTTCGAGGAGCAGCTTTCTGTCCAGCACGTTGATATTCAGGTGATGACCGCCCTTTGCAAAATAACCGTCAAGAAGGGCAGCCAGATTGGCGGTGCGCTGACGGGATTCCCTGCCAAGGGAAGGGGGCGTAAGGGAAAGAGTTAGGGAGATACCGTCCCTGCAGGTTTCATAAGGGAGCTTGGCCACTGTATTCAGAACGGCCAGGGCTCCCTTTTTGTCCCTTCCGTGCATGGGGTTGGCTCCGGGGGCAAAGGGCTCTCCCTTTTTGCGCCCGTCAGGGGTTGCCCCTGTTTTTTTGCCATAAACCACATTGGAGGTAATGGTGAGAATGGAAAGGGTATGCTCCGCGTTTCTGTAGGCTCTTCGTGCCTTCAAGTCCTGGAGGAAGCTGTGAGCAAGCACCACGGCAAGGCTGTCCGCCCTGTCGTCGTCATTTCCGTATTTTGGAAAGTCTCCTTTGATAATAAAATCTGTTACCAGGCCGTCCTCGTTTTTAAGGGGTGTAACCCGGGCATACTTAATGGCGCTCAGGGAATCGCATACAACACTCAAGCCCGCTATGCCAAAGGCCATAAAGCGGTGGACCCGGGTATCGTGAAGCGCCATCATCAGCCTTTCATAGGCATATTTATCATGCATGTGGTGAATGATGTTGAGGGTATCCACATAGAGTGCGGCAAGCCAGGCCTGATAACGGTAAAAGCTTTCCATCACCCAGTCAAAGGAAAGCGGTCCGGGTGGACAGTGTTCTCCGGCGGGGCCAATTTGTTCCCCCGTGAACTCGTCCCTTCCTCCGTTGAGGGCTAAAAGCAAAAGCTTGGGCAGGTTGCACCGGGCGCCGAAAAACTGCATATCCCTGCCTATGTCCATGGCCGACACACAGCAGGAAATGCCGTAATCGGAGCCAAAAACAGGCCTCATGAGATCATCGTTTTCGTACTGGATGGCACTGGTTTCAATGGAGATTTGGGTGCAATAGCTTTTGAAGGGATCGGGCAGGCGTTCCGACCAGAGCACGGTTAAATTAGGCTCAGGTGCCGGTCCTAGGTTTACCAGAGTATGGAGAAAACGGTAGGCGGTTTTCGTTACCTGGTGGCGGCCCGAACTGCTCATACCTCCCAAAGCCTCGGTCAGCCACACCGGATCTCCGGCAAAAAGCTCGTTGTATTCAGGGGTGCGAAGGTGTCTTACAAGACGTAGCTTTATAACAAGCTGGTCGATGAGCTCCTGGGCGCCTGACTCATCCAGAAGCCCGTTACAAATATCTTTTTCAATATAAATATCAAAGAAGGTATTAAGCCTTCCCAGGGAGTTGGCGGCCCCGTTGGTTTCCCTGACAGCTCCTAAAAAGGCCAGGTAAGTCCATTGAACAGCTTCAAAGGCGTTAACCGCGGGCTTTTTGATATCAAAGCCGTAGGCGGCGCCCAGGGCTGCAAGCTCCTTTAACGCTTGAATCTGCTCGTAAGCCTCCTCACGAAGCCGTATGTTCTCCTCAGACATTTCCTCATTGGCAAGCGCCTCAAGATCCTCCTGCTTTCCCTGGATAAGGGTATCTGTGCCATAGAGGGCTACGCGCCGGTAGTCGCCTATGATACGCCCCCTTCCGTAAGCATCGGGAAGTCCTGTAATGACACCGGAGCGGCGTGCCTTGAGCATGTCCCCGGTATAGGCATGAAAAACGCCGTCGTTATGGCTTTTCCGGTATTTGAAATAGAGCTTTTCCACATCCCCGGACAGGTGGCAGCCATAGGCCTCGCAGGCTTTCTTCGCCAGCCTCAGCCCCCCGAAGGGATTTACCATGCGCTTTAAGGGTTCGTCGGTCTGAAGGCCTACGATGACCTCGTTTTTCCTGTCAATATAACCGGGGGCAAAGCTTAGGATACCGGACAGGCTCTGAACATCAATGCCCTTCACGCCACCCTGCCGGGCTTCTTCTTTTAAAAGCTCCTCACAAGTCTCCCAGAGCCTCCGGGTGCGGCTTGTGGGTGGAGCCAGAAAGCTGCTGTCCCCGTCGTAGGGGGTGTAATGGCCGAGGATAAAAGCTTCAATGTCCTTTTTAGAGGGATTCATAGGCCACCGTAACCTTTCCTGCCCTGGGCATAGGGTTGTTTCAAGAAGGAAAACAACAAAAAACGCCTGGGCAAACACATATTTATATATGGTTCGCCCAGGCGGCCGGCTTAAGCTTAATCATGCTCCCCTGCGGTTAATTCCGCATGTCCGCCAGTTGCATGATGTTTTATTTTATTAGGCCCTGCTGCTTCCGCATGAGGCCGTTAGATACAAAAAAAGTATATATGGCCAAACTGCTATTGTCAACTTAAAACATCAGGGCCGTTTGCGCTTGTTCCTTACGGACTGCTGCCTGCGTAAAACGTCGAAACCTGCCGTATGCCGTCATCATAAGCAGGTTAAAAGGCTGTTAAGATTACAAATTAATGATATATTTGCAATTGAGTTGAAAGGTATAAATAAGTTATGATAAGATAACTAGAGGAAAAGGGCATGAATCATGTCGAAAAGAGGAGAATCCAATGAGTAGCGTGATAAAGTTAAATGCGTCCGTCTACACGCGTGTCGGATACGCAAGAGAAAAAAACACGAACTCTTTTTATCTGAACGGAAAATTTGCTTCCGAACAGCATATAGAAAATGTACAGGCCGCTTTGGAAAACAGAGGGGAAGAATACCTCTTTGCCGTTGCGGATAATATGATATGCGAAGATAAGGATCTTGAGGCCAATTTGTCCATCCTCAAGGAACTGGGCCGGTTTCATGAAAAAATTATGGTCAGCGGCGCCGATGTGGAATCCAAGGCAGAAGAGCTGGAATCCAGGGTTGGTGAAGCGGAACGACTGATTGAAAGCTATCTTGATATTAAAAAGATTCCTGAATCGGATCTGAAAAGGAAAACCGGTTTTGGAGGCATTCTTCTTTCCGAAGGCCGTCTGGTGGCTGTGACCCATGGCAATTGCCGCATTTTCAGGATGCATGAGGGTATGTTCCGCGCCATGGCATCCTCCGTTTCCCGTGCCAAACGTAATATTGATTCACGTAAATTGTCCGACGAGGATGAGGAAGAGTATGAGGGCCAGGAGGAAGGCGACAACATTATACTTCCCGGCTATGAAAATAAAAACGATTCGGTTCTTTCGGATTACTATGAGCTTTCACCAGGGGATATGATTTTAATTTGCAGCAACGGACTACATATGGCTCTGGGAGAAGAAAAAATTGAAGACATCCTTTCTCTGAGAAGCGACAGCAGCTTCATTTCTCACAAGCTGGTGGACGAGGCCATGAAAAGAAACTTTGACGGTGATTTGACGGCCATGGTCATCGAAGTTGAAAAAATTACCGAAAACGGAAATACACCTGTACGCAAATCTGCTCCCACCAGACAACAAACCATGAAAACAAAAGTGGATAAGCTTAATAAGGCGCCTGCCGTTACTTATAAATACAACCGCAAACAGTCCTCCAAGCACCAAAGCGCCGTGTTTATGGTTTTGGTAGTGCTTACTACAGGCGTATTAATTGTTCTTTTATTCCTTATGATTGCTTCTCTTATGAATACGGGAAAGGAAGGCATCAGCACCAATACACCCACACCCAGCTCTTCCTATTCACCCAGCCCCACACCCACGGAAACGGCTACTCCGGAGCCAACACCCACTCCTACGCCTACTCCCACACCCACACCGCAGGAAACCATTCATAAGGTGGCGGCGGGAGAAAGCATTAACTCCATTGTACGCAAGTACTACGGGGATACGGCATTGGTGGACAAGCTGTGTAAGTATAATAATATTACTGAGCCTGATAAAATCCAAATTAACCAGGAAATCAAGATTCCGCCTAAGGAAGTTTTGGCAAGTTATTAAAAAGCATAAAGAAAAAAGAGGGAGAGCAGCGAGCTTTCCCTCTTTTTGCTGCTAACCCTTTGGGTAAGCAAATCGGGATAAAAGGGGTTGGGTGTCCCCGAGCTTTTCATTGTGGGATGCGTCCAGGGAAGCCAGCTCGCATGAACTGGCGGTAAAACTGGAAAAGTGTTTATATGCATTAATTTGCAGGTTGTACTTGGTAGGAGAATTAACGGCTGTTGAGCAGTCGGTATTCTAGCGGGGTTACCCCTGTCAGAGTTTTGAATTTCCGTGTGAAATTGGATTGATCCTGATAGCCCACAAGCTCGACGATTTCCTGAATGCTGAGCTGAGTTCCGGTGAGCAGGTTTTTTGCGTGAGCCATACGGATTTTCATAGCCGTGTCCCATATGGTGCTGCCTACCTCTTGCTTAAAGCGCTTATTGAGGCTGGTTTGAGAAATCTGGAAATGATCCGCCATTTCATCCACCGAAAAGTGGCTTTTAAGAGCGTTTTCACTAAGATATTGAACATAAATCTCCTGCATGCCGGGAAGCCGTTCCCGACTTGTTTGGACAAAGCCGCACAACTTGCGGGCAAGGCTGTTGACTGCATTTATAAGTACTTCAGGGTCGCCTGAGTGCAGAAGATTGTATAAATCGTCCCCGTGCAAGGCAGCAGATACCCTGCAGTGCTTCCTTACGTCCTGTGCCGCCTGGCTGAGGGCTTCATACCAGAAAAGGCGCAGCATGGAATAATAGGTCTTGGCCTCCTTGAGCCTCTGGTGAATGAGGCCTATATGATTCAGAGTGGATTCCAGTTCACCTGCACGAATGGCCTGACGGAGGCCCATGGCCATTTCTCCCCACTGCTCCTGCCAGGAGGATGGTTCCTCAAAGAGGCGACCGTGAATAAGAATTTCATCAGAACCGGTGCCGACAGAGTATTCCAGGGCTATCTGGGCCTCAATAAGGGATTTTCCGGCTTCTCCCGCCGTTCCGATACCAACTGCACCGTGGGGCTGAAAGAGATCCGCAAGCTTCATGACATAGTCCTGGACAAGCTTATTGTCGGAGATGAGGTCCGGGTTGGAAGAAAGCAGAAGGAGGATAAGCTGTCCCTGCTTCATGCCGGACATGCTCATAATCTGGAAGGGGTTTTCAGGATTATTGGAAAAGGCATTAAGCCTGCGGGTGCGGTATTCCCTTTCAAGGCCGGTACTGTCCAGGTCATTTATTAATACCACACGTATAGCCATTTCACTGGGATTATAGCCAAGGGATTCCACAAGAGAGCTCTCCTGACTCCAAACGATAGCTTCTCCTGAGAGGATACGGTAGGCCAAATGCTCCTTCAGGGCATCCTGGTTAAGAAGTGTTCGGTTTTCCAGCCTGTTTTTTTCATTTAGCAGACAGGCAAAGGATTCCCGGATTTGATCCAGCTCGTTAAGGCTTTCCTTGGAAAGGGGAATAGCGCTTCCGATCTCGCTCTTCAGCCGTTTGACGGGATTATAATTGTAATGTGTAAGAAGGATGAGTACCAGGGTCCCTGCAATTAAGGTTGCCAGTATAAACAGGCCGGAGATGGCCCGGGCATGATCAAGGCTCCGGTTGATCGTGGCCATTGGAAATACGCTGGCATACTTCCACGGAAACGATTCGGATGCGGTAAAGGTGGCCAGATAGCGCTGACCGTGATCCCCTTTTAAAATAACAGCCTCCATATCAACCGCACCACCCTTGATAAGGCCGGAAATTTCGTCGTCGGCAGCGGGATTCCGTCCTGGGGAAGCAAAAAGAATATCTCCGCCGTCCGTAACAATATAGGACGAGGTGCTGTCATTCCCGGTCTTAGAGGCAATAAGCCTGTTTATCTGTGTGGAGTTGACCATAAAGATGGCAGTACCGTACTGCCCCACGCCGTAGGAGAATTGAAGGGGGAATGCAAATAAAAGGTAGTCTCCCGCATTGTTGCCGTTTATCATGACCTTGGAAACACGCCGTACCTCCGGCTTGCCTTTCGGTGCGTCCTTATCTGTGTACCCGGCCATATTCAGCCCCTCAATGGTATATACCGCATTAAAGGTATCGGAGGTATAAGAGCCCTTCTGGGTATAAAAAAAGTGTTCCCCCCGATAGGCAATGATGATGTCGCTGATAAAGGAATTGGTCAGGGTGTAATTTTGAAGAAGTTCCCCGGCCACATTGCTTTTTAAGGGATTTTCAAAAAAGCGGAAGGGGCGCAGATCCTCCTGACGGGTCATCTGGGTGGCGGTTTGGTACAATTGGGCTACCTGCATGTCCAACACTGTCTGAATGCGGGACAGGGTGTTCTGCTCGTTTCGGATGAGCTCATTTTCGAGCTGGCCGGAAAAGAAGCTGAAAATGAACAGGCTGAAAGCGGTAAGCGGCAAAAAAAGCAATGCCAGATTAGATAAAAAATAACGAAAACGGATGCTTTTTCTTTTCATGCGACGCTCCCTCTTTTTAACTGGAATAACTTCCCTTTTTTCATTCCTTTAACCGTACTTCCTTCAACGTAGCATCTAAGCTTTAAACTTGTCAATAAATCCTGGACAAAAGATGCTTTAATGCAGAAAATACATATACGTTTATGAATAACATAGCCCATTTGTCGGATTTGCACAGGATTAACGGATTTACTCATTGTTCCGGTTTGACCCATTGCGTACAATAGCATCATTCACCCAGCAGCATAAGGAGAGATAAAAATGCAGAACGGTCAAATGGTTATGCCAATATCAAAGAATAAACTGAAGTATCGCCTGGTGAAGGAATTTCGTGCCCATTATCAGCTTTATCTGCTTATCCTTCCCAGTCTTGCGTACATACTTATATTCAATTATGTTCCAATGTACGGGGTTCAGATTGCATTTAAAAAGTTTTCAGCAGGCCTGGGGATTTTGGATAGCCCATGGGTGGGTTTGGACAATTTCATGCGCTTTTTCAGCTCTTATTCCTCCCAACAGATTATCTTAAATACCCTGGAGCTGTCACTTTTAAATATTGCCTTTTCCTTTCCTGTTCCCGTGGTGCTTGCCCTTTTACTTAACCGGATGAGGAGCGAGAAATACAAGCGTTTGGTTCAGACTGTTACCTACGCGCCCCATTTTATATCCATCGTAGTTATTGTAGGCATGCTTCATTTGTTTCTGTCTCCTACCACCGGAATTATCAACAAGCTTGTTGTACTGCTGGGGGGAGAGGCCCAGCTGTTTATGGGGGCTGCTTCCTGGTTCAGGCCGGTGTACATCCTGTCAGGTATCTGGCAAAGCACAGGGTGGGGAATGATACTGTACCTGGCCACTCTGGCCGGGGTGGATCCGTCCCTTTATGAGGCAAGCTACATGGATGGAGCCACTAAATGGCAGCAAATACGCTATATCGATGTTCCCGCGCTTATGGAGGTTTTTGTCATCGTCCTTATCCTGCGTATGGGAAGCATCATGAATACGGATTTTGAAAAGGTTTATCTCATGCAGTCCACTTTAAACTTAAGCACCTCGGAGCTTATCAGCACCTATGTGTACAAGGTGGGCCTGCTGCAGGCGGATTACAGCTACTCGGCGGCCGTGGGCCTTTTCAACAGTGTGGTTAATACGGTGATGCTCCTTCTGGTGAACGGTTCGTCAAAAAGGCTCACCGGTTCAAGTCTTTTCTAATAAAAAGTTAAATGTCCAATGCTCATAAAAGGGGTCGTTAAAATGCTGCAAAGATCAAAAGGTGACCGTCTGTTTGATATAACGGTCTATACCCTGTTTACAATTATTCTGCTCCTTGTGCTCTATCCCTTGTATTTCGTCGTTATTGCTTCTGTAAGTGACCCCGCCAAGGTTTTAAGCGGCGGTATTACCTTCTGGCCCAGAGGCTTTCAACTGGACGGTTATATGCGTATTTTCGAGCATAAGCGCATATGGAACGGTTATGGCAACAGCGTGAAATACACGGTTTTGGGAACCTTTCTAAACATACTGCTGACGCTCATGCTGGCCTACCCCCTTTCCCGTAGCGATTTCAAAATGCGAAAGCCTCTTATGGTAATTCTCATGATCACCATGTATTTCAGCGGCGGACTTATTCCCACTTATCTGGTGGTAGATGGTCTGGGGCTTACGGGAAAATGGCCGGTAATGATTATTCTGGGGGCCGTAAGTGTCTATAATGTCATTATTTCCAGAACCTTTATAAGCACAAGCATTCCCTCCGAGCTTCAGGATTCTGCCCATATTGACGGTTGCGACGACATACGCTATCTTTTCCGCATAGTCATTCCCCTGTCAAAAGCCCTTATTGCGGTACTGTGCCTTTACTACGGCCTTAATCACTGGAACGGCTACTTTAACGCCATGATTTATCTCAGGGATAAGTCGGATTACCCGCTCCAACTGGTGCTTAGAGAAATTCTCAGCATGTCAAAAATCGATCAGGAGATGGTTGTGGATGTCCCCGGTATTGAAAAACAGCGGGAAATCGCTGAATCCATCAAGTACGGACTCATTATTGTGGCAAGCCTGCCCATGCTTGTTCTCTATCCCTTCCTGCAAAAATACTTTGTCAAGGGCATCATGCTGGGCTCGGTGAAGGGGTAAGACAAGGTATAATAATTCGAAAAGGTATTATTAAATGATTTAACCGTAGGAAAAGTTTAAGAGCCGCTGCTCCCAGAGCTCGGGGCCAGTCGCTTTTATATATTCCTTGCAAGCCTGATTGTTCCGGAGAAATGAGGTTTGTGAGAGAACAAGATTAATCCAGTCAGAGGAGGAAGAACCATGAAAACATTGAGACCGCTTTTGGCCCTGCTTCTTGTCCTGATGCTGCTTTCGGCCTGCGGTTCCGCCACGGGTGCGACACCCCAAGCCGGGCAGCCGTCCGCTTCGGCTCCGCCACAGGGGTCTGCCGCTACGGGGATTATGAACCCGGAGGGGCTTCCCATTGTGAAGGAGCCCTATACTTTAAAGCTAATGGGCTATCAGCACGATACGGTTTACAAGGATTTGAACGAATTGGGGATTGTTAAGGAGTGGGAAGCACAAACCGGCATCAAATTTGAGTTTGAGGTTGTTAATCCCGCGGACAAGGTTGAACGGGTCAACCTTGCTATTGCTACTAACAATCTGCCCGATGTGTTTTACGGCAACATAGCAACCGATTTAGTGAAGAACGGAAGCGAGGGCACTTATCTGGCGTTGGAGGAGCTTATTGAGAAGTGGTGCCCCAATATAACGGCATTATTCAATGAACGGCCGGAGATTAAAAACACGGCCACAGCTCCTGACGGGCACATCTACGGCTTTCCGAAGTTCTATGAGACCGGTCAGCATAACTGCTACGGCTTCTATATTCATATGGATTGGCTGGAAGATACGGGCTTAGGCATGCCTCAAACAACGGACGAGCTGCTTACGGTATTGCGGGCCATGAAAGGGAAGGACCTCAATGGCAATGGCATAGCCGACGAATATCCTCTTGGTTTTACGTCTAAAGACAGCCTATTCAACTATGGAAACTTTTACACCTGGTTTGGTATGCCCGCCTACAACATCGTTTATGTGGGAGAGGACGGCAAAGTGGGCAGCGGCTTTACCCATCCCGGATACAAGGCGGGTCTTGACTTTGTGCATACCCTTTACAGTGAGGGCTTGTGCGATCCCGAGGTCTATACCCAGGATGTTCAGGCCTACCGTGCCAAGGTAAAGGAATATAAGTACGGATCATTTTTTATGTTTGCACCCTATAATTCCTTCGGTACGGAGATGAACAAGGAGGATTACCGGTATGAGCTTGTTCCCGCTCCTAAAGCGCCTGACGGAAATACCGGCTGGGTATGGAATCCTACGACGCCGGAAACCAATGCCATGGTCATTACAAAGGCTTGCAGGAACCCTGAGATTGCCGCCCGGTTTGCCGACTATTGCGCCGAAACGGAAATGAGCCTTCAGCTTGGCGAGGGCCTACTGGGCCAAAACCTTTTATCCAATGGCGATGGTACTTACCATATGGCAAATCCCATGGGAGAGGGTGAAACCTTCGCAGGCTTCAGCTTCCATATCCTGACCCGGGATAGGTTAAAGCTTGTGGAGCCGGGCTTCTTAGCTACCCAGAGAGTGCCCCGCACGGAATTGTATGAGCCTATCGTAAACAAAGACACCATTTATCCTTCCATTATGTCAACGGCAGAGGAAGCCGAGCAAATTGCCGTTCTTCAGACGGAGATAATGAATTTTATTAACCAAAAGCAAGCCGAATGGGTGGTGAACGGAGACCTGGAAGAAGGCTGGGACGCTTATGTGAAGCAGCTTGAAGCCATGAAGCTCAACGACCTTATCGCCATTTATCAGACAATGTACGACCGTTATCTGGCCAATAAATAAAAATGGCCGGGGAGGCAGTGAAGGAAGGGAACCGATAGAAGGGGGCCCTTTAAAAGCTGACACAAGCAGGAGGCAGGTGAACGAATCACCTGCCTCCTGCTCCTGTATCCGGATGGGAAAATCCGATATCCCTATTCATTTTTAATTAACCGTTCTTTTTCTCCAGAAGATAATCCATAAGAAGGCTTGCATCCTCAACATAATAATTCCGAGCTTTCGCGTAAGCCTCCGAATAAACAGCCTGTGAATCCAGCAGCTCGTTACGGCTGTCAAAAAGCATGAAGGGAACAGGATCCCGGCTATGGGTTTTTATGGACAGGGGAGTGGGGTGATCCGGCATGATCAGAATTCGGAACGGCCCTATCTGAGGAAGCTCCTTTAGTAGAAAACCGAGAATATCCCGATCAATGATTTCAACCGATCGTACCTTTTCCTCCAATAATCCCTGATGACCGCATTCATCCGGCGCCTCAATGTGGATATACACGAAATCCCTGCCGCTTTTAAGTTCTTCCAGAGCGGCACGGGCTTTGCCCTTGAAATTGGTATGTATGTTTCCTGTAGCACCCTCCACATTAATAGAGCGCATGCCGGCCGCAAGGCCGATACCCTTTATTAAATCCACCGCAGAAATAACCGAACCTTCAAGACCGTATTTCGCCTTAAAGGAAGGAACGGCAGGGCGCTTTCCCTGACCCCATAACCAAATAGCGGTGGCAGGGCGCAAGCCTTTTTCAATCCGTTTTTGGTTTATGGGATGGTTTTCCAGTATGGCCGGACTTCTTCTCATTAATTCCAAAAGGCGTTGGCCGCCCTCTCCGGCGGGTAGATAATCACTTATCCTTTTACCGGATATATCATGGGGAGGAGTTAAGCTCATATCCAAAGGGCCATTATTCCAGATTGCCAGGTGGCGGTAGCTTATTCCGGGATGGAAGGAGATTCCGTCCCCGTTAAGGCTTTGGGCAACAGCCTTCATTAAAAGGGCGGCTTCCTCGGTGGTAATTTCCCCGGCACTGTAATCCGCCATCCTTTTGTCTTCGAATTTGTCCTCTCCTGTAAGCGTGACAAGATTGCACCTAAGAGCCACATCCTCATCGGACATTTGAATGCCCATACTCACTGCCTCCAGAGGAGAACGGCCTGTGTAATAGACCTGGGGGTTGAATCCAAAAACGGAAAGATTAGCCACATCGCTTCCGGCAGGAAGATTCTCCGGTACGGTTTTTGCAAGTCCCAGCAGGGATTTTTTTGAAAGGGCATCCAGATTCGGAGTATGGGCAGCCTCTAAAACGGTTTTGCCGTCCAATGCCTCAAGGGGTAGATCAGCCATACCGTCTCCTAAAAGAACAATGTACTTGGTTGTATTATTCGGTGTCATGTTCGTCATTTCTTTCCTTGCCTATTTAAAGTAGCCGGAATCGCCGGTGTTTAGGACGGGGGCTCCGGTTTTTTAGTTGGTTCATCCTATGAATAAACTAAAAAAGCTGTCCCTTTAACAAGACAGCTTTTTATATGCTTTATTACAGCCGGGTTGCGATGTACTGATCACGTCCTGCCGTGTTCCAGACCGGGCTGCTTCTTCCAACACGCTTTATGGAGCGTATTTGAAGATCGCCTGTTCTGCTGGAAGGCATCATACACATTATGGCAGCCATAATAACTGCGGCCAGTTCCTTGGGATCTGTTTCAGTAGAAGCACTTTCCTGAGCTTCATCAAGAGCGGCGGAAGCCGTATCAACGGAAAGGGCCTGGCTCTGCGTGTCAGAAGATTTGCTGCTGTTTCCGAAAATTTTTGCAAAAAATGACATTCTATCGCCTCCATCCGGTAAATATTATCTTGTTAAAAGTAACACAAGCAAGGCCTTCTAGTCAATAGAACGCGGTAATTTGCCCACGGAAACAAAAGTTCGGTTTTACTCCTGTCCGCCTATGGAAAACTCAATAGCTATCTTATATAATGTAAGCATCCCTGCCTTACATGCTTATCAATGTGAAAGACACTACTGAATTCTATGCCACTGAGGTGTAATATGACGATTCGCGAAGTTGTACAGCTATTAAAGGCCGTAGTTCATACCGGAGAGCATCTGCTGGAGCTTAATGTACAATCGGCATGCAGTGCGGATTTGATGAGTGACGTCATGGCTTTTTCAAAAGAAAACGCCATGCTTCTGACTGGTCTTGTCAATCCCCAGGTAATTCGCACGGCTGAAATGCTGGATATTAGGGCTGTTATTTTTGTCAGGGGAAAAAAGCCCCAGGAGGCTATGGTTCAACTGGCCGGAGAAAAGGATATTATTCTTATTTCCACCGATTACTCTCTTTTTGTTGCCAGTGGCAAGCTTTATGAAAAGGGAATTAACGGCTATGGAGAGCAAAGATGAGCGGTGTTATTGTGAGGGAGTACACTATTCCTGCCAATGATTTTACCGTTGCCGGAGAAGCCTCCAGCAGCGTGAGAAAAATACTGACCCAATTGGGCGTTTCACCTTCGGCAGTTAAGAAAACCTCTATTGCCATGTATGAAGCCGAAATTAACGCGGTCATTCATGGTGGAGGCGGAAAAGCCCATGTGGAAATTGACAACTCCAAGGTTTACATAGCCATAAGGGACGAGGGGCCAGGAATTGTGGATCTGGAGCTTGCCATGCAGGAAGGTTATTCCACAGCCTCCGATCGGGTGCGTGAAATGGGTTTTGGCGCGGGTATGGGGCTTCCAAACATAAAAAAACATGCCGACAGGCTTCAAATTGATACGGTGGTCGGAAAGGGCACAGATGTCTGTATCACCGTCTACTTCTCCTGAACATAAGGCTCATTTCTTTAAGGCGGAGCAGTAAGGCAATAAACCTTTCGGCTTGGCAGGAAAGGATGAAAAGATGGAACAGGCGTATTTTCATTCCGTAACGTTAGACAAGGAGAAATGCAAGGGGTGTACAAACTGCATTAAGCACTGCCCCACCGAGGCAATACGCGTCAGGGGGGGAAAGGCGGCCATTATTGCGGAAAGGTGCGTTGACTGCGGCGAATGTATACGCATTTGTCCGTATCACGCCAAAAAGGCTGTGACGGATTCTCTGGAGAGGCTAAAGGACTATACCGTCCGTATTGCACTGCCCGCCCCATCCTTATATGGCCAGTTCGGCCCAAGCTTTTCACGCAGCCGTATACTTCAGGGGCTTTTAAGCCTGGGCTTTGACGGGGTGTATGAGGTGGCGGCCGCAGCTGAAATTGTTACCCGGGCTACCGACAGATATATGAGGCAGGCTGCATTGAAAAAGCCTGTTATCTCCTCTGCCTGCCCAGCGGTGGTTCGTCTAATTCAGGTGCGCTTTCCCAATTTGATCGATAATCTGGCAAAAATTGATTCACCGATGGAGGTTGCTGCAAGGCTGGCTCGGGAAGCCTTTTTGACTGAAAAGGGTGAGACGGCTTCTGAGGATCGTGTAGGAGTCTTTTTTATTTCTCCCTGTGCGGCAAAGGTGACAAGTGTCAAAGCTCCTTATGAAAGTTATGTGTCATCTGTAAGCGGCGTTTTGGCCATGAAGGAGGTATACCTTCCGCTTTTGGAAGCCATGAAAGCGGGGAAAATGGGTAAAACTCTCATACAAACCCTTTCCGGTCCCTCCGGAATAGGGTGGGCCGGTACCGGGGGCGAAAGTTCCGCTTTGTCGGGTGGACGGCGTATTGCGGTGCATGGCATCAAGAATGTCATTGACATTTTGGATATGACGGTTCAGGGTGCTCTGGACAGCATCGACTTTATAGAAGCGCTCGCATGTCCTGAGGGCTGTCTTGGAGGCCCCCTCACCGTTGAAAATCCCTTTATATCAAAAATTAATCTTAAATATGTAAGCGAGGATGCCGCAGCAGATAAGGTAAAAGCAGAACAGACCTTTCTGCCGGAGGGAGACAAGGATTATATCTGGAAATCTCAGGTAACATACCGGCCTATTTTAAAGCTTGATGAGGATATGCTCCGGGCCATTGAAAAAATGCAGCACATGGATGAACTGACCGACAGCCTTCCCGGCTTGGACTGCGGTGCCTGCGGTGCGCCCAATTGCCGTGCCCTTGCGGAGGATATTGTACGGGAAAATGCTCGGGTGACGGATTGCGTTTTTAAACTCAGGGAACGGGTTAGTGATATAGCAAGCCTGCTTCAGAAAATCGAGGAGCTATAAATATTCCGGATGCAGGCAGAGAGACGAATGGAGGAGAACGGTTATGACGGTTGAAGAGCTGGCACAGCTTTTGGAAGCGGAGATTCTCACCTGCAGGGGGGAAGCCGTAAGCCGAAGAGTATCCGGAGTGTATGTTTGTGACCTTCTAAGCTACGCCATGGCGAAAATAGAGGCAGAGGATGTGTGGATAACAGTTCATACCAATCTGAACGTAGTTGCGGTGGCCCTGCTTTCCGGGGTGGCCTGCGTGCTTATACCGGAAGGTGGGCAGGTAGAGGAGGCAGCCCTGTCCCGGGCTGCTGCCGAATCCGTTGTCCTTCTGTCCGGAAAGGCCTCCGGTGCACGCTATTGCCATGAGATTTTGAAGCTTTTGGAAGGAACGGAATAATGGCTGCCTTCACGGACCTCCATATTCATAGCTGCCTTTCTCCCTGTGCCCATGAGGACATGACCCCGAACAATATCGTCAATATGGCCCTTATTAAAGGCCTGGAGCTTATTGCGGTTACGGACCACAATTCCTGTGCCAATTGCGGGGCTGTAATGGAGGCGGGTAAGAGAGCGGGGCTTGCTGTTGTGCCCGCCATGGAGCTGTGTACAGCGGAGGAAATACACCTCCTGTGCTATTTTCCCAGCCTTGAAGCGGCTCTTGAAATGCAGTGCCTGGTTTATGGCAACCTGCTCCCTTACCCCAACAGGCCGGATATTTTCGGCGATCAAATTCTTATGGACAGTCTGGATGTGGAATCAGGCCGGGAGACTCGTTTTCTTGCAGGCGCAACGACACTGGATGTGAGGGAAGCCTGCAAAAGAGTGCGTGGGCTTGGAGGCGCCCCGGTACCCGCCCATGTGGATCGGGAGGCTTTCAGCATGGTAAATACCCTGGGAACCCTGCCTCAGGAGTACGGCTTTAACTTTATGGAGCTGTCGCGAAGCTGCAATGCCCCGCTTTTTATGAATAAACATGCTGAATTAGCAAAAATGAAATTACTGAGAAACTCCGATGCCCACTTCCTCTGGGACTTATTTGAAAAAGAGGACTGTGCACCCATAAGAGCGGTATCTTCTGCCGAGCTGGTGGATTTGCTGGAAAAAAATCTGTTGGGTATGCTATAATGAGTCGATGCCGGCTGACCCGCAAAGCCTAAAAAGTCACCGGCCGAGCCAATCAGGAGGACTTGCATGAGCTTATATAAAATACAGCGGATTGAAAAACTCAATCAGGATACCTTTCTTTTTAGAATAGATTCACCGGAGATAGCCTCAAAGGCCAAAGCGGGGCAGTTTGTCAATGTCCTTTGCGGAGACGGGCTCAATGCCTATTTGAGAAGGCCTATCAGCATCTGCCGCACAGATAGGGTTAACCTGACCTTTGACATCGTCTTTCAGATTAGAGGAAAGGGAACGCGGCTTCTTGCCGAATTCAAGGAAGGTCAGGAGCTTGACGTTTTAGGTCCGTTAGGAAACAGCTTTGCCTTAAACCCGGCCCACGAAAATCTCATCGTCATGGGGGGAGGCATCGGTATTTTTCCTCTGCTTCAGCTATTAAAGGATCACCCGGCTAAGAGAAAAACGGCTGTGCTGGGGTTTAGAAATAAGGCTTCGGTGGTTTTGGAAAAGGATTTTTCCGAGGCCTGCCAAAGCCTTCTTATTGCTACCGATGACGGAAGCTACGGTTATAAGGGCTTTGCGCCCGAGCTGTTTGGTGATAGCCTCAAGAAGGACAGGCCCGATTTTGCGGCCATGTGCGGTCCCCTTGTGATGATGAAAAAGGGTGTAGGCCTGTGTGAGCACTTTGCCATAGAAAGCCAGGTGTCCATGGAACAGCGAATGGGCTGCGGCATCGGAGCCTGTTTGGTTTGTGCCTGTAAAACAAGGGATAAAAACGACTGGACTTATTCCCATGTCTGCAAGGATGGCCCTATCTTTAACGGCAAGGACATTCTGTTTGACTGACAGAGTACTGAAAAGAGCAATTGAAAGGAAAAACGCATGGTAAACGGCAATCAATCAGGGGAAATGCCTTCCCTTAAAGTGAATATCGGAGGATTGCAGCTTAAAAACCCTATTATGGCCGCCTCGGGAACCTTCGGGTTCGGAAGGGAATACGCCCGCTATTTTGATTTATCCCGTCTGGGCGGTATAAGTGTAAAAGGGCTTACACCCCTTCCTCGAAAAGGCAATCCGCCACCGCGTATTGCTGAAACTCCCGGAGGAATACTTAACAGCGTAGGCCTCCAAAATCCCGGTGTGGATGCCTTTATACGGGATGAAATCCCTTTTTTAAGGCAATACGATACGGCAATTATCGCCAATGCCTCCGGCAATACCATTGAGGAGTATGCCGGTATAACGGAAAAGCTTTCTCATGCGGATGTGGATGCCATAGAAATAAACCTTTCCTGTCCCAATGTCAAGCATGGCGGTATGATCTTCGGCAGCACAAGGGAAGGTGTGGCACAGGTTGTGCGAGAGGTGAAACGGGTTGCCAAAAAGCCTCTCATGATAAAGCTCACACCCAATGTAACCGATATTACCGAGCTGGCTCTGGCTGCGGAAGCAGAAGGAGCCGACAGTGTATCCCTTATTAATACCCTTTTAGGAATGGCCATTGACGTAAAATCACGAAGACCCATCCTGGGTAATGTTATGGGCGGCCTTTCCGGGCCTGCCGTCAAGCCGGTGGCCCTTCGTATGGTCTATCAGGTGTCCCGGGCGGTTAAAATCCCTGTTGTGGGCATGGGAGGCATTTCAAACGGACTGGATGCGGTGGAATTTCTTCTTGCCGGTGCTTCGGCGGTTATGATTGGAACGGCCGGTTTTGTGGATCCTATGGCCTGGATGCGTTCTTTGGACGAGCTTGAGGCCTACATGACAGAAACGGGAGTTAAGGATGTCGGGGAGCTGATTGGCGCTTTAAAGGCCTGAACAGGCAAAATGCCTCAGCCAGTGAAGATAAAGGCTTGAGTGCTTGCAGTTAATTGTAAATTGTAATAAGATGCCGGAAAAATATAATTCTCTGCCTCATGAACTGAAAAACGAAAAGGAGAACAAAGAAACATGACAAATCTCACAAGTGAGCTTATTGGAGGCTTATTTGAAACCAATGCCATTCGGGTGTGCCCGGAGAACAAGCCCTTCTTTTACACCTCCGGCAAAATAGGCCCCTATTATATCAACACCCATTTTCTCTACGGCAGTCAAAAGAAGGCAGAGGCTCTTCTTAAAGCCATTGATGAGAAGAAGGCGGATAAATTAGGCTGCTCCGCGGTTTTTCACCAATTGACTCTGGAAACTTACAGGCAGGATCCCATATACCGCAAAACCATTGACACTCTGGTGGAAACCATTCGCGCTATTCCCGGTGCCACGGAAGCAGAATATATTTCAGGCGGAGAACGCAGAGACTGGTTTTTTTCCTTTCTGGTAGCCGATTTTCTAAGGAAACCTCATATTACCCTGTTTAAGGATATGGATGCTGTCGTATACAAGGAGGGTGCTTCCGAAAAAATTGAAGATCTGAAAGGTGCTTCCGTTCTCCATATAGCCGACCTCATAACCACGGCTTCAAGCTATGAGCGTGCCTGGGTTCCGGCCATTAAAAGCCTTGGCGGGAATATGATTCACAGCCTCGTGGTGGTGGACAGACTGCAGGGTGGGGAAGAGGTTCTTAAGAAGCTGGATGTAAAATCCCATGCTCTTGTAGCCATTAGCTCGGAGACCTTTGAAAAGGCGTTCAAAGAAGGCTTTGTCACAAAGCCCCAGCTTGATATGGTACTCAATTATATGAATGAACCCGAGGCATCCATGAAAAGCTTTCTGGAAGGGCATCCCGAGTTTCTTGAGGAGACGCTTAAGGGCGGCGGAAAAGACGCCGATAGGGCTCGTCTTTTGCTGGACAGCCATTTTTACGGCTTGTAAAAGTCAATATGAATAATAGATGTTCTTAAGCTTTACTGCCTTTATGCTCAATCCTTTAACGGAACATCCAGGGTGATTGACACAATGGAACCCTGGGGTTTGTTGGGACGGATAATCAAACCATTAGAGATACGGTTTAAAATGGTGAAGGCCCAACCTCTGGATTTTAAATCCTCCAGTGAACGGGCTTCCCTGGAGAGGTTGA